>DATKUV010000157.1:0-15820 GCA_035530415.1 Candidatus Nanoarchaeia archaeon
CCTTCCTGTTCGATCTTATCAAGTGTGGAGAGTATGAGTGTGCATTCGTCCCTGGTAATTATTCCAGTTTCAGCCAGCATTATGACATGAGCATTATCAACAGCCAGGTCTGCTTCGAATAACCACCTGTCTGCATCTTTGGAAGAAGTGTAATTTAGGACTTCTGTATCTTCGCTGGATTCCAAACGTCCCCGTCGTAAAATATTATTCATGAGGCATCACACACTAATACATTAATGAAAGGGAATAAAGTTTTTGAAACGTATATTGTTATAATTCTGGTTTTTTACTGTTTGTGAATAGATTGAATGTTTGAAGGTTCAAAAAATTATACCATTGTGCAAGGATATTTCCAGGAGGGATTATCATATTTTAATATACTGCAATATTTCTTTAATATTCTCTATTTTTTCAAAAAGCTCGTGCTTATCTTTATATGGTCTTCCTTTAACAATGCTTGTTGTGCGTTTTTTCCCCACACCCGGAAGCTGACTTATTAATCTGGGTTCAGCATTGTTAATGTCCAGTGGATACGGAATACCAGTAATAGAACGTTGACCGTGTCCAGTTACTGTGACATCGATAAACCTTCCTAACATTAGCTTTGATGGAATTCCTATAAGTAGCGGATATGAAGCCAGTTGCCTGCCAAAAGTAATTCCATCATCGACTTCGCACAGCACATCCTTCAACACAGTACCAACTGGCACTACACGATCCAGCATCGGGAAATCGAACTGCTTACGTACTTTATCCTTGAAGTTCAGGAATTGGTTATGATAGTTATTTTTTGTTTCTTCCCCCCACATTGGAGTACCTGGGAAAGCCATGACCTGCCTGATATTGATCCTTCTGACCGTTAGACCGCTGTCCAGCAGCCCTTTTAGGAACTGGAAGTTTAGATAAAATGTCTCTTTTGTTTCACCTTTTAGGCCCTGGATGAAGTTCAGGCCAGGCAGTAGTTCAGGCATGCCGTTCTTACCCCGTATACCGCCCACCCTGTTGATAATCTCAATAGCATCCATCACATCCTCTGGCATGGCTTTGAGGTAATTAGCCTTGATTACAGCCGGATCTGCAGATTCCATTCCCATGGCAGCGACATCTCCAGACGTGTGATATTTCACAATTATCCGCGCGATCTCTTCTGATTCTTCAGGATATGCGGCAATAGTAGCAGGATTGGCATTGTCCATATGAAGCACTTTCAATTCAGGTGCTACGTTTCTGACACCTTTATACAACTGCCCAATAGCTCCCGGGTCAGGTCTTAGCAGTTCACCACCAGTATCCTTAGCATGATATGAGAACAGGTCTGGCTGCCTTCCAATCCTGAAATACCGGGCACCCTGGATATACAGGGCTTCTGCTTCAAACACAACATCTTTAATCGGCCTGAAATCCGGTTCTCCGTAAAAAGGCTCGGTGCAAAACGAGCAATGCCTGGGACGTGCACACCCACGATATGTTTCAAGTTCGCACATCACATATGGGAAATCAGGATGATGCCTGATGATAAACGCACCTTTCACACCCCACCGGGAAATCTCATCAGTGGAGCGCATCCTATGGTCTACAATACCAGGGTCCTTCAGCGCGATCCCTGGTCCAAATATATCAAAGACAAAAGCCTCGATATCTGCCAGGGCCATGGTCAGTCCTTCGATATCCAGTTTGGTAGCAATTTTTCCACCTTGACTGGCATACCCCAGTCGAATCGGCCCACCCAATATGATTGGTGTTTCGTTGGCCAAACGTGTAATGTCCCTGATCTCAGCAGTATTTATTGGAGTCCCCTTCAAATATTTCCCTGGCACGGTCATGCCTGCTATAATTATTATCATCCCCGCTTTTTGCAGAAGATCCAAACCCTGACCTGTGCGGATCTGATCAATGGTAATGTAATGTATATTGTCTGCAGGCAGTCCTTTATCAACTAATGCACCTGCTATGTACCTGGGATATGGAGAAATATATGGAGGTACACCTAAACATGAGGGTTCATCCACGTATCCGTCAATTATGAGACACCGTATAATGATCTAACCTTCCTTTTGAAACAGGTTAAAATGTTAATGAGATTTATGATTTACTATTGTTAATATATATATGTTGAAGATCTCTAATAAATATTTTCACATTTCTTCATTAATATACTTTTCAACCTCATATTTTCATTTTATTTGAGAGCTACCGGAAATTAATGCCTTATTTTTTAAGCGTTAATAATTGAAGAAGATTGAATCCAAAATGAGATTTGCTATTTTTTTACCTGGAAGGGATCAGTACATCGTGGACTCTTTTGATATATACTCTTTTTAATGCATCTTTTGTTCTGCCCCATGGGCACAGTTGAAATGATTTTCGTATTAATGTATTATTATAAAGACTTCCCTATCAAGTTGGGTTCAGAACAGGATAATTAGTAAATCAAAGTTCTCTAATATAAATTAAAATAATATAGACCCATAAATTATGACAGAGGAATTATTAATGAAAATCTTAACAGAGCATATTTCCTTTGATACCAGAGGCAATACTGATGTAATTGATATCACTCCCAAGGTAGACCAAAAACTCGTGGATTCTGGTTTCAAAGACGGATCGGTGTTGATTTTCTTTTCAGGGGCAACCGGGGCTTTAACGACAATCGAGTATGAACCCGGATTGGTCAGGGACCTGTCTGATGCACTTGAGAGGTTAGCACCCAGAGGATTGGAATATGAACACAATTTGAGATGGGGAGATGGCAATGGACACAGCCATATCAGAGCATCGTTCTTAGGCCCAAGTCTGACAGTTCCCTTTGCAAACAGCAAGCTCTTGCTTGGTACATGGCAGCAGATTATATTTATTGATCTGGATAATAGACCCCGGACCAGAAAGCTGATAGTACAAATAACAGGCGAGTATTAGAATTTATAAAGATTTAAAATATTATAATAACATATATGTTCAAGTATGTACTATATCGCAGACAGTGATTCAATGAGCTATACAATCTCTGGACGGATCTGGAAATTTGGTGACCATATTGATACTGATGTGATCATTCCCGGAAAATATCTCAGGACCACTGACATGCAGGTATTTGCTGACCATGCTATGGAGGGTATCGATCCTGATTTCCCAAAAAAGATCCAAGATGGTGATATTATTGTTGCGGGTGAGAATTTTGGGTGCGGATCCTCACGTGAACAGGCTCCTCTGGCTCTGAAATATGCAGGTGTCGCCTGTATTGTGGCCAAATCCTTTGCGAGGATATTTTTTCGAAACGCAATTAACGTTGGTCTGCCAATTATTGAGGCTGATGTAGAGTGTTCTGAGGGTGAAATGTGCAGTGTAGATCTTATGCAGGGTATTGTGTTGTGCAGCGATACAGTATTTGGCGGTACAAAACTTCCCGGATTTTTATTAGAAATACTTATGGATGGAGGCCTGGTAGCACATCGTAAAAAACATTCCAGGAACCAGGGTTGAACAATTATTATGATGATTTTTCCAGATGATTACAAAATGGTGGGCATCACACAAGGAGATCCCTGCAAAAAACCATTGGGTGCTGAACCGATCTATTTTGCCACTAAATATATAATTTCCAATCTTCCTGATGGCAATTTCAAAATTGTAGAAGTTGAGACTGAACAAACAGGGTCCCTATTTGCAGAAGCAAAATCATTCAAAGTAATTGCTTCAGGAAACGAGATTATCGTACATGAAACAGAACATGATGCTCATAACAGGACCAAATTAATTCTACTGGCTCTTGAAAAATATAATGGTACGGTGAACACTGTTATTTTCAAAGGACGGGATAAGCACATTACTTTTGTACATAAGCCTAACCTGTTAGATATCACAAACATCCAGATAATTGATGTTATCCCGCCTGAACCTCCATGGTTATCTTTTGCCATCCACCGTCTTGAAGAAAGCGGTATTTTTGGTGAATTTAATATCAAGTTTGAACGGACATATATTGATCTAAGAGAATTTGAAGGAGAAAACACAGTATTTCCCTGCAATGCTTCCGGATTAAATGGCAAGTATCTTGATACTGATTCTGATATCAAAGATAATTCATTATTAGTAGGATGTGATATTTCAAAGGAGATATTTGATATACGCTTCCCCAGGTTTACCTACAAGCATATCAATATGTGTCCCCTGAAGACAGAATTCCTAATTCCTACAAAACCATTTATTACCAGGTGCTGTCAGACAAAGAGGACGGGTATTATTAACATCAATGGACATGATGGTGTTGTGGTACACTGGGGGGCGTCTGAATATGATATCGTAGAAGCAATAAGGCGTTTGGTCAATGTTATGAATGGTGGAATAGATGAAGATCGCGTTGATTGAAGGCGATGGTATTGGGAAGGAGGTTATTCCTGCAGCCATAGAGGTTTTAAGAACAACTGGATTGGATTTCGAAGCTGTTCCGATAGAAGTGGGATATGGCAGGTGGGAACGGACCGGTGTGGCACTGGATGATGGTGATATAGAAAAGATGAAAGAATGTGATTGCATTCTTTTCGGAGCAATCACTACACCTAATGACCCAAATTATCAGAGTGTGTTGTTGAGGATCAGACACGAACTGGATCTGTATGCTAATATCAGGCCATTTCGATCATTGAATATTCATATCGATACACCTTACAAACCTTCAACTTCTTTTGATTTTATAATAGTAAGGGAAAATACTGAAGGGTTGTATACAGGGCAGGAAGAATATTCCCTGGACATGGCTTGCAGTAAAAAGGTAGTGACCAGAACCGGCACCACCCGCATTGCCAATATGGCATGCAAAATAGCTAAAGATCGTCAGAAAAGATTGACCATAGTGCACAAGGCTAATGTTCTTAAATCCTGCGCTTTATTCAGAGATATTTGCATTGAAGTAGCGCGGGAGAATGATGCGAAATATAATGAGATGCTTATCGATGCAATGGCTTACCATATGATCTTATCACCTGAAAAATATGATGTGCTGGTCACAACCAACCTGTTCGGGGATATTCTCAGCGATGTGGCTGCTGCACTTGTTGGCAGCCTTGGTTTATGCCCAAGCGCCAATATTGGCGATAAATATGCCCTTTTTGAGCCTGTTCATGGTTCAGCGCCAGATATAGCTGGTAAAGGATTGGCCAATCCATTGGCAGCAATATTGAGTGTTAAAATGATGCTTGAATGGGTAGGGGAATTTGAGAAAGCTGAAAAAGTACAAAAAGCCGTTGACTATGTACTTGCAAATGGGATAATCACACCAGATTTTGGGGGTTCTTCGTCAACAACCGATGTTTCAGGTGCTATTGTAGATTATCTTAAAAAATGATAAAAAATCTATTTTTTCGGAAGGTTCAGGATTCTTACTGCCAATAGTGCTGCATTAGTTCCATTATCTATACCAACACTGGCAACTGGCACTCCTTTTGGCATCTGTATTGTTGAAAGTAGTGCATCCAGTCCTCCCAGTTTACTGCTGACTGGAACACCAATAACCACTTTGTCTGTTTTAGAAGCGATAACACCAGGCAGGGCAGCAGAAAGACCTGTAATGGCAATAAAAATACCTGCATCTGATGTTTTCAAATATTTATCCAGTTCCTCAGGATTGCGATGTGCTGAGATCACCTGAATGTCATAATCTACACCACTGCTTTCAAATACATCTATAGCGCCCTGAGCAACGTGTTTATCTGAATTGGAACCCATTATAATTGCGACTTCAGTCATGTCAGTCTATTGGATATTAATCTATATTAATTAGATGTTTACAACAAACAAAGTTAACTATTCAGCCCTGACCAAAATCATGTATTTGTTCTATCAATTGATGAACCAATGTTGAAGGATTGCTATCACGACTTATGATCTCAACACCATTTTTTTCGTGCATCGAGATAATATCTTTTGAAAACTTGATTGCATCACTAATATGTTCTTTTGTTTTTTCATATAAGAGATGATCATTCTTACTGTATTGACCTAAGGATGAAATCAATTTACTTTGTAGCATCTCTTTGTCAAGTGATCTTTTGTAACATTCAAAATGAGAGAGAATCCAGAACTCAAAACATGGATTTGAAAATATAATCTCGATGCCTTCATCAGAAGCGAGTTTTTTTGCACTTTCGAGATCTTTTTGAGAGTTCTGATCTCTATCAAAAACACATGCAATTATATCACCAGTTACATAATCTCTGTTATGCTTCAAAAAATTTAATGCATACTTTACGACACCAAGAGCATTTTTGTCATCTGAAGAGTTTACCTTAATTTGTAACTTTCGAATTCTAAGATCAGATTTTAAATGATTGAAGTAATGAATCTCTGTTTTTTCCCCTTCACAAAATATCCACATCTTGGAAATAGATCTTGTTCCTTCTTTTCTCACCATAATAAAGCCTCTTTCATTGACTTAGTCATACAACGTTTCATCAATGAAAGGAACTCCACCAATTCTACCATTAAGATATGCTCTTTCAAAATCAATGTCCTGCCGGATATCGTAATCTAGAAGTGAACTTAATGTAGTAAAATGATTCTGATCTTTGGAACAGAAATATATCTGATCCTTTCTAAAAAGTTCATTATCAAGCAGAGTAGTGTCATGAGTTGTAAAGATCAATTGCCCGCTTTTGTTATTTTTGCTATTAAAAAGTTTCACTATCATGCGAGTAATTTCAGGATGAAGACTTGAGTCTAACTCATCTATAAAAAGCACTTTGTTCCCTTCCATTATGTTTAGCAATGGACCTAAAATAAATAGTGTTTTTTTTGTGCCTTCAGATTCATCATTTAAATCAAGACAGACTATAATACCATCATCTGTTCGATGCATCGTTTGGACCTTATATATATCATCGAAACCATCAGTGCTTTCAAAATTAGTGTCCACATTTGAAAAACTAAAAGGAACTTTTTTGACTGGAACTTTTTGTTTCGTAATTAGGATGTTTTCGATGCCACCAAAATCAGCTTTCATCAAAATATCAAGTATTTTATCTTTAAATTTAGAATCATCTTTTATTTTAGCAAGTGTATAATCGATCCAATTAGAAGTATTTACATTAGTTAGATTCAAATTAACAATTATATTTTCTGAAAAATAATCATATATCTTTTTTGTTTTATCATAACCTAATTGTGTAGCTCGTGAAATGTAAAGAGTGTTATCAATAGTTTGAGATTGATATAATTCTTGTTTTTCGGCATCAATACCAAACTTGAACTTTTTTGTATTATCTCTTGAAAACACAAGTTTTTCTTTTTTCGTTGATTTTTCAAACAAATATTCTTCAAACACTTTTGTTGAATTGCAGGAAAAACCATATCTATATGTCTTACCACCACAAAGAAAAATCAATTCAAACTTGCTTGGTTTATTTTGTGTAGCTTTGCTTAACTTAAATGGAACTACGAAAGGAATTTTTGAATTTACATTAAAAGTATGGGAATTCATAACCATACCTTTCATAAAATCAATTGCTTTTATCAAATTAGACTTGCCCGCAGAATTTGCACCATATATCACGGCTGATTTTAAAAGATTATTGCCACCATCCAAATTAATCAGATTTTGAGAAATTTTTTTACTTGAACTTGAGTCCATATTAAAAGTAACCCTGTCTTTAAAAGATCGAAAATTTTCAACCGAGAATTCTATTATCATAATTACATGCTATGATGTAAGCAGTAGATAAATATACCGATAAATACGTATTTTTCTCATTTTTGCTTTAATTTTGGTGAAAAACGAAGGCAAAACATAATAATTTACAGTTTTTATGTAAAATTATGCATTTCAAATTATTAGTTTCCATCTACTGACACTAAAATAGGTTTGCAATCGAAAATTATGGAACGGTCATACACACAACAACTGGTGATGAGTGATACACGTTCTATGATATAGAGAATCAGAGAGGTCTTGTCAACCTCTCTATCACCCTAAGTCTCTCTATTATGCGGCAAATAAAAATATCAGAATTATAGTGGCTATTTTTTATAATATTCCTTTGCCTTTGTAATGACTAACTGAAAGGTGTCAACACATTGTGAACACTCATTTGTCATTTTAGTATCAACAGATCGTGAACAAATCGTCAAATTTTCTAAATATCATCTCTTGTCTTTTTCCCTGGATTTTTAGGTGCTTTTGATTAGGACTTATACCATCCTTCTTCACCAGTTTTGTAGCGATTAAACCACATAGAAAACCAACTCTTTGATCGATTCCGGTCTTTGCAAATGTCGGTTCTTTTTTCACCATTTAAACATAGATTTACGGCAACTATTCTCTCTTCTTCGTCAGTATCCATGATGCATCACGAAGGATGCATTAAATAGGGTGAATATCAAAAGTGTTCACGATGTACTGAGCCATTCCAACTAACAAAATGAAGTCGCTTTTTTCTTTAGTATATTCAACCCCATAATTTTTAAATTCTTTAGCAAGTTTTTCCTTTAAGCCCTTTGATCTTCTTTGCCACATCGAAAGTATGCCAGTCCAAACAAATAGTTTATTCAACATTAATGTAATCAGTACTCCAAGGATAACATGACAAAACAAATACTTGTAACAAATGATGACGGGGTTTACGCTGCCGGTCTCAAGGCAGCATACAGGTGCGTCCGGGACCTGGGCGAGGTGACCGTGGCAGCACCTTCCATGCAAAAGAGCGGAGTGGGACGCAGCATATCCATATTTGAACCACTGCGAATGAACCAGGTCAAAATTGATGG
The DNA here is from genome assembly GCA_035530415.1 of Candidatus Nanoarchaeia archaeon. Classification (GTDB taxonomy): domain Archaea; phylum Halobacteriota; class Methanosarcinia; order Methanosarcinales; family Methanocomedenaceae; genus Kmv04. The sequence continues at coordinate 8,755 of DATKUV010000157.1, forward strand.
GATCAATGCTTATGCAATAGGCGGTACACCAACCGATTCTGTGATACTGGGCATATTCGCCATCTTGAAACAGATGCCTGATATGGTACTGTCCGGCTTTAATATTGGCGAGAATATCAGTACAGATACAATAACAACTTCAGGCACCATCGGCGCAGCCCTGGAAGCAGCAAGTTATGGCATCCCGGCTATTGCAGCATCCATCCAGGTGCTGGATGAAGGGGATAAGTTCGATGACAATCGTTCATATGAATACGATTTCCAGGTAGGTGAGCAGATCGTGAACCGTATTGCTCGAAAAGTTTTGGCTAACGGACTCCCGGAAGGTGTGGATCTGTTAAATGTCAATATACCAAGACATGTCAGATTGGACAGCCCAATAGAAGTTACCAGACTGGCCCGGAAGATCTTCAAGACCTCAGTACAGGAGCGGCATGACCCCAGGGGCCGTTCATACTACTGGATCGACGGAGATCTTATCCATGATGATGAAGACGGGACTGATGTTCATGCTATTATGAAATGCGGGCATATTTCAATTACCCCGATAACCCTGGATGCAACTGCACAGATCGACTTCAAAAAGATCGAACAATTCTTTTAATGAAAAATGACTGAACCAATACCTTATGCAAGGACCCTAGATCGCATTATGCTTTACCTTTCGGTCTTTGTTATCATGGGCATTTCTGATGCCGTAGTTCCGATACTACCTGAACTCTCAAACGGCACAGCTTTAACGAACGGTGCAGCTTCCAGTCTAATATTCTCTTCTTTTTTCATTGGTGCTTTATTGACCATGATCCCATTCGGAGTATTGTCTGATAGCTACGGAAACAGGTTGTTCATTATTATTGGGATTATCTTGACATTGATCTCAGGATTGGCAATTATAATATCTGACGATATCTGGATAATTATTATAGCCCGTTTTATAGAAGGGGCCGGATGCGGTGCTTTCTTTCCTGCAGCTTTATCAATGCTGTCCAATGTTAAAAAGCGGGGGCGGTATATTGGAGAATTCAATTCATTGTTGAATCTGGGACTTGCTTCAGGACTATTAATGGCAGGAATACTGGCAACTCCCACTGTTATAAAAAACGGTGTACTCTTATTTGAAGGGTTGTTAATTCCCATATTTATGATATCTTTAATGGTTCTTTTCAACAATGGAAGAGGTGATCGAAGTTCCAAAACAAGTGAATTTACCTTATTTTTGCGTAAATCCGGAAATCTGCTCACTAATAAAGAATATATGCCCATCTGGCTTTTGTCATTCCTCCTGTTCGGGAGTGGTGGAGTATTGATTGCCCTTTACTCTGATTTCAGTGCTGATAAACTTGAAAAGGGAATACTCGGCACCTATTTGGCCAGCGTCTACCTGGGTGCTATGATAACTTCATTTATCGGGGGCAGGTTATCTATTGGAAATGATGGACTGATAAGATCCGGCATGCTTATTACCGGTGCGGGCACACTGGTCTCGATCTTCCATCCATTGGGACTTACCTTGATGGGTGCAGGTTCAGGTCTGGGACTGGTAGGATTGGTCACAGGAGTTTCATACCTGAAGGTTGAAAAAGGATTGATCATGGGAGTTTTCAATACCTGTACCTATGCAGGACTTGGTATTGTGCCTTTGATCAGCGGAATGATGTTGTCTACTCTTGATTATAAAGGAGTATTTTTTATAAACGGTGTTTTGTTAATAGGCATGGTTTTTCTACCTCTGAAGATATTAAAAAAAGAATGATACTGAGAGGGGAATAACCTCGATTATTTCGAGTCTGCTGGAAGTTCCACAATTGAGTTGAAAAGGTATGTTTTGCAGGATTTCAGGACGAGAAGATAAAACCGGGCCACGACTTCTTATTCTCATTGCCAAATTCCATTTATCCAGCCAACCAGGTTAAAATAAAACAAAGGGGCTTAGAAATTAAGCCCATCAAGTTCACTGAAACTGATATCCTGAATGCCATCCATTTCAGCTAATAAATCCTCTATTTCTACCATATCTGATTCTATGGTTGATATTTCACTGTCCATTACATCCCCTGTTGGTGCTGGTGTAGCAACAGTTATGCGTGAGACCTGATCTATCTGTGCTTCTTCTTTTGGTCCTGCACAACCTGATACGACCAGACCTACCAGCAAAATTGAGAACACAACAAAATTCCTCATTCTCATCTTATTTGCCTCCATGCTGATTCCTCATCTTGCCCGGGACTGGAGCCGCTGTTTGTGTCCGATTTCCAAACTGGGACGTAACATTCACGTGCGATTGCACTGATGTTTCGTTATTTTGGTTTTCAACCTGTAATCTGGTTTGTATTGTTTTACCATTTGCATTTCCCCATTCAGATCTTTTTCTGCCCTCAACGTTACAGGAACCATCTCCTTTCAGTACAGCACTGCCCGTCCCTTTTGCACTCAGTTCGATATCACTGCCCGTGATGTCCACTGTGATGCTGCTGCCACTGATTATTGCGGCACCATCAAACCCCTCATATTTAATGGTCCCGTCATTCAACACCTCTTTGGTACCCTTGCCATTTATCTCGATTACGGCATCTTCGTCATAGTCTTTGATGGTTAATATCCCGCTTTTTGCGCGTACAGTGAGTTCCAGATTACCGGAAATGGTAGCTTCCCCCTCCCCTTTGGCAGAAAGAGAACCGGCATCGGTTAAACTCACAGAACCGTGTCTGTGCTCATTAAGCTCCTGAAATATCTGTCTTAATCTGGAATTTGCTTCCTTAAGATTCAGATTGTTTTCTCTTATCTGTGCGGTTGCATCATTCAGGAAAACCCTTGCATTTTCAGCATTTTGAAGTTCACCGTCATCATTGAAACCGTCATGCTCTTCAAATAGTCTATTTGCTTCGATATGACTATTTTTTGCATCATCCAATGCTTTTTCATAGTCATGAAGAAGATCCTGCAACTCCTTGCTATCTTCACCAGCTTCATCCAGCCTGTCAATCTCAGCCTGAATGCGATCTGCGATTGAGTCTGTGCATTCCAGGAACGAATTTACCTTATTATTTAACGTCCCCAATATGAAGTATCTGGATTCCAGATAGACATTTTGCCAAATGCTTCTAACCTCTATGGTCACAGCCTGGAAATCTTCTCCTGTCTCGGCTGTTGCCACATCATCATTCAAGTCTTCCAGCTGGCCAATGTAGTCATCAATATTATCTGAAATAATAAATGGGGCCAATCCATTTTCTTCAGGTCCTTTGGCTTGTATCTGCAGAGCTTCCAAACGTTTGATAATATAGTCGATCGTATGATCCAAAAAGTTTCTGAGAGCTTCTTTTAGTCCGTCAGTATTCTGTAGTGATCGATCTGTTTCAAACCGGTCTTTAGCATCCTGGAATTTGTCCTGTGCGTTCTGGTATTGGTCCCTGGGTGTTTCTGCATAGGCCGCTGCTGTAGCAAACATCCCCAAAACCAGCATTACACTTGCAATTTTCATTAATATTGCAATCATTTTCCCGGACATCGTATCTTTCCTCCTGTTAAATAAGAGAAGTCCTTTTGATTCTCTGATTCAACCATTTGTATTGGCAAATATAAGCATACTTTCGAGTGTCTTATTTTTAAAGCTTTATTGTACTTTGGAACTGTTTATAATGCATTATTAATCAGATTATATTAGGAAAAATGTCAAAAAAACCAATCTAATTAAAAAAAAGTATGTTAGACCCAGTAACTTTACTCGATCTTATCTACCCTTGAAACCCTGAGGAAAGAACTCAATGGTATACCATCAATTGAATCAAATCCTTTCTTATCGATCAATACTCCTATAGCAGTTGGATTCGCCTTCTTATCCTTAAGTAGGGCAATTACTTCACGTATGGTCGTCCCTGTGGTAACCACATCATCAATAATAATGCAGTCTTTACCGCTCACATTTGAATAGTTTTCCGAGAACATACCTCCAGCCCTTTCTTCAGCATGCTTATTTGACTGGAATACTGCAAGTTCCACTCCAAGTTCTTCAGCAATAAAGCTTGCAATTGGTACACCGCTAAGGGCCACACCGACCACCACATCAACATTAGCACCTGAACTTTCAAGGCGTTCACCGATCAGATCAAGTAGTGCACTGGCAGTCAGGCTCAAGCGTCTTGAACTGCGGCCGATAACACTCCAATTAACATAGATGTCCTTAGGGGCTTTGGAAAGATCACCTTTCGGGGAATGTGCAAGCAACCAGGTAGCTGTTTCCCTTGAAACATTCAGTTCATCCGCAATCTGTCCTTCTGATAATCCACTTTGCTTAAGTTCTAAAGCTTTCTCGATAAGCTCTCTAATATTTTTCATTTCTTTACCCACCGATTTATTCAACCTGTAACAATATAAAATTAATCCATAAAATTCAACCTTTTACCCGACGTCTTCTCACTTCAGAACCACATATCGGGCATTCATTGCCAGATTTGACAATTGCCCTGCATCCCATGCATTTTGGCTCCCACAAAATATTTTTTTTAATCCCATTTGACCCGGCAGACCTGTATTCCATTCCCAAACTTGCAGCTACGTTTTGTACGGCATAATCATCTGTTATCAGGATTACTTTATTTGTACCGAGCAATTCCAGGGCTTTGGCAAGAATATCCAGGTCTGTCTTAGACAACACACTATCATCTCCAGTAGATTTTGCAGCTGAAATGACTCGTTCAATACAACCATCAAGAGGTGATTCCACCCTCAACCCACTATCAAGTAATAAGTCAAATCTTAATCGAGTTGAGCTGTCAATTATCTCATCCGCTACACCTGGTACTGTTACCATAATCCCTTCACTAAAATTTGTACCAACTATAAACCCTGAAGTATCCATAACATAAACATTACTTTCCATCAATTAGCTCCAGACTTCTTATTTCCACAATATATTGGCTCTTAAACTTGTCAAAACGATTAGTCTCATCAGACCCAAAATACTGCTTTAGATCCTGTATGGCCTTTTCTACTTTATCAGACTCTATAGCTGCAAGTCGGGCAAAGGATTTCGCTGAATTTTTTGCAGAGCTTTCAAGTTCCTCTGAAATTGGATATCTGGACACCTCTTTTAATGACCAGATGGCCTGATCGAAAACATCACCCAGTTTTTGCTGAAATGACTCCAGGCCAATATTAGCAAAAGCATTTACAGCCACGTTGATCCCTTGTTCATTTCGTTCATATCCGCACGCAACACCAATATCCTTGATAGACCATAACACCTGTTCTGTTGCCAGTTCCAATTTATTGGATGCAGCAATAAGACCCAGTTTTTCCAGGTTTGTTATTATTTGCAGGGCTTCATCGATCAGATCAGATTGTACTAATGAAGTCCCCATATCACGTAATTTAACAGCAGTCTGCTTTAGGGTACTCTCCAGCGAATTATTCCCTGAAGCTTCCCCTATGAAATAAAGAACTGTGATTATTTTATTCAATATCGTTTTATGTTTTGTCCGGACTGCCGAAATCCCCACATTTCCCAGCATATCACTTGCTTTTGATGCCGATGAGTCCATACCGTGTGCAGCTGCAGCTGAACCAATACGGCTTATTGAATCGATAATTGCCAGTTTCATTGTATCGAATTCTTTCATCTGAACAATATCATAATTTTCAATAAGTTTCTTAAGAATATCATCTACAGATGTTTCAAGTCCATTATAAACTGCAATTTCTCCAATCTCACTTAAACTGATAACAGATTCAATAGCAACTTCGTCTTCATCCATTCTGATTGCCAGTTTGCTGACATCATAAATTTTATTAATAAAATGAAAAGCAGCCATATTCAGGCTCTGATGGCGCATTCCTGATGAGGTCATTATTTCAATGCAGCTTTCTTTTAATATTTTCAAACCAAAGAGTGACGGTTCAAGCACGCCCTTCATAATAGAGCCCCTTATAATATCAACTACAGGCTGGACAGGATCTCGGTCATGGATCTGAGTTCCTCTTGCCTGAATTGTTATTAGCACATTGTCAGCGGTTATTTCACTGGAAAAACGACTGAACATCTGAGTGAATTGTTCGTTTTGTAGGTATCGGTAAATACCATGTCCCGTGTATCCAATAATAATGGAGGTTATGGCTGCTAATGCAAGATGGATTGTCTGAACCATATAATTCCTTGAGCCAAATCCGATTATATTAAACACCATCATCAGACCTATACACAGTGCAAAAATACCAAACACAAATGATAACAATTCCCTGAAATTAAAGGGTTTATTCGACCGATTAAAGAGTTTGTTAAAAAATTTTGCGGAAAAATTACGGGAAGGTTTCTTTCTTTTCAAGAGCCAGTTTGTTATTATCCATGTAAAAAAGGTTAGAATAACTGCTACAGATTGTGCTATGACATTAATTGAAACTGAAGCCCATAAAGGCAGTACCAGTATTGTGATCTGTATAAAGAGTGCACCAAGACAGATATCTGAACCCACAGATCGAAGGTTCAACTGATTAACATGCTTGACATAGAGCACAATTAGAAAAAATAAAGCAGAAATGATACCAACTGGTACAAATTCAAATAGTGTCGGAATAAAACCAACCATGTTATTTTAATAAATTTCCTTTGTACTTAAAACAAGCGATGATAAAGAAAAAAATGAAAGAAAATACTGGATTATTTAAAGATTTCGTTAAGTTTAGCTTCGATCTGCGATTTTGGAAGTGCTCCAATAATCCTTCCAGCCAATTGACCATCTTTGAACACCAGCATGGTTGGAACGGCTGAGATGGCATATTTAACAGCAGACTTACCGTTCTGGTCAATATCCAGTTTCCCAAACACGATCTCTCCTGCCTTTTCTGTAGCAAGGGCCTCAATTGTAGGTCCTACTATCCTGCACGGCCCGCACCAGACAGCCCAGCAATCTATTACAAGTTTGGGGTATTTACTGATGGCCTGGTCGAGATCCTGGTCTGTTAGGTCAATGGGAGTATTTGGTAATGGGGATTTGTTCATAAGTTCTTGCAGCTCCTTTAATTTTCTTTTCCTGATCTTTTCTAGTTCTTCATCCATATATTTTAACCTACG
>DATKUV010000158.1:0-11710 GCA_035530415.1 Candidatus Nanoarchaeia archaeon
ATCAATTGCACTGAAAAGAACTATCAATGTTAGAATGGCAATTATCATTACAATCATGACTCGTTTTGAGAGTGTCATTCTCTTATCTCCATTTAATCAACCAAATTTCGCGTTAGTATTTAATCCTTTTAACCTTTACTATGAATACAGGATTTCTTAAAGATCGTATGGATATATTTTCACTGGTGAGGTGGAATTTCTCTTTGCGTTCTTCGCGTCCTTTGCGGTGAAATGGCATAAACATCTCTGAATCCGACTACATTTATTTATAGTCAAGAACCTAATATTTATTACAAATCTTATGACCACTTTGCGCTGTTTGGTTTTTACTTTAATTTCAAAGGAATTCAAGGTTTTCAAATCGTTTGCTAACTCGCTCGTTTCCTTACGATATAAAAAATTACAGCACCAATTATAAGTGAAAATATCAATATATATCCGATCTTTTCACTTAATGGAATACTTTCACCCACTTTTATCGGTACCCTCATCACATCAGATCTCTTAGCATTCCCGTGTTCATTTTTATATTCCAGTTCAGTGTCGATTGCATAGATCTTGGATAATGCATCACTTTCTACTTTGATATTGTATTGTGTTTCATAGGATTCACCGGGTTTTAGGGTGCCAATAAATGCCTGGTTATCAGTTGTACTAAAGGGAGCCTCCAGGATTATACTGGCCACCACATATTCAGCGGTTTCACTCCCTACATTCTTATATGTGATATAAAAAACATCCCGATCATCTGGTCTGAAATCAGCGCTTACCTTTACAATCTCAAAATCCGCTTTTTGTTTTACAATTATTTGTATGGGAAGCGTCTGGTTCTTGGTTTCATACCAATAATTAATATCAGGCTGACTTTTATTACCATCTACCTGTACATCATACTGGTATTGGTATGTAAGATCCAGAATAAGTTCATAAACACCTGATGGTGTGTTCTCATATATCTCAATGTCAAATTCTATTGGCTGGGATGTCTCACCGTTTCGCAGACCTCCCCCTGGCTGCTGTCCACTTAACACTTTAATATGCTCATTATTGCTTTTTAATGTGCTGTGAATACTTACTGCAGTGGTCACGTCATATTCAAGGTTAAATTCTGTTTTGGCATTGGCGATTTCATCCTCATTTGCAGGATCTGGTTCTTCTACAATTTCAAATCCATAGACCTGGCCTTCGTTTTTTAATTGTATGAATATCTTGGCTTTTCCCCCACTTTCATATTCAGGATCCCCAACAATAGAAACAAATAATTGTGGTTCACCTATTATATTATAGTGATCACTGGTCAATTTCCATATATTAGGGGGGATGGTCTCAGCATGAACTTGAGTTGCAGTTGAAAATATCAGAATTGCTATAATTATTAAAAGCATTCTTCCATTCATATTATCCTACCATAAATTGTGAATTGGTAATTTATAGAACTTTAGAATTAATAAACTATTGTCCTTATGATGAATGAATTGACACTCTCTAACGTCATGTTTATTAAAAATAAGACAAATGTTAATCCATGGCCCGAACCGCGCCCAGATATGATCTGTTGTTCAATGAAGGCACATTCAATGCCACCCTTTTGATAGGCCCCGACCCATGGGATGCACGTTTTGACTTCAGTGTCTTTCGGGAGGCCAGGCTCAAACTAAAAAACATTGGTTTTGATTTGGCAAAGCATATTATCGGATTAGAAGAGTTCGAAACAGGCTTTACTTATGACAACAATAATATCAAAGCACGTATTCGATTAGTCCACGGCCGGATCTATCAGGAAGACCTGATCGAGCTCTGGAATAATGCATTGGTACAGGAAGATCTGGTATACCTCAAATCCCATGCCGGATACGGCAAACATCTGAGCCTGAGTAACGATGTGAGTTTCTTTACTGATGCTATGAGGGAGGGTTTTCATCATTCTAATAAAAAACAATATCAATTGTACTATCTCGACTGCTGCAAGAGCGAAATGTACTACAGGGATGTATTTCGGGATTATGTTGGAAGTGTAGACCTCATCCTGCACAAATGGTTCTGCAATTATAGAATAATCGGACCAGTAGTCGTACTTTTGAAGGAACTCATGGCAGGATCGGATTTTGAGACGATTGTGGCAGAAATGAACAATGAATATGGGATACCGCATTTCGATGTTGAGGATGATCCTGCCGACATGAAACTTGATAGAAAGATGATCACATATTCGGTAAAATAAAATGCCAGTTGTGCATCAAAGAGTTTTTGCTAAAAAATAGATTAAGCCACAATTCTCCCGAAAGGACTTTCGAATAGATACCGTAAAAAAGCCTTTGATTGATCGATATTTCCTTCTTCACTACCAAACAACAGCCTTGAAAGTGTGGGTTTATTTTCATACACCACTGCAGGCTTACCTTCAATCCCGCCCAGTTCTGCGGCAATATCAATAGCATCATAAAAGTTTCCAGTCTCATCCACCAGACCCAGTTCAACAGCTCTTTGGCCTGTATACACCCTGCCATCAGCCAGTGCTTTCACATCTTCCTCGCTCATGTTCCTGCTCTGTGCAACTTCATCAACAAATCTCTGGTATACTTCCTGGATAACCTGATCAGAATAATTCTTTTCAGCATCTGTCAACCCTCTCCAGTCTCCACCCATATCTTTGAAATCACCGCTTTTGGCAACATAGAATTCAACACCTTCTTCCTCGTAGAAAGCTGAACGGTTCTCAAATAACCAGATAACACCAATGCTGCCGGTCAAAGTATCAGGATTAGCAATAATACGATCTGTTGGAGCTGAAATATAGTATGCCGCACTGGCAGCTACATCTCCCATGGAAACTACAACAGGCTTTTTTTCCTGGGCCTTTTTGATTTCAGTCACAATCTCCTGTGCCGCTGACGGAGAGCCGCCAGGACTGTTGACCCTGAGGACGATAGCCTTTACGTTCTTATCATCTGCTGCATCCTGAATGCTTTTGCTGATATCTTCGGATGTGGCATATCCTAAACCACCAGGTATATTTCCCGTGATCATTGTCCCCTGGACATAGATCACCGAAACCTTATTTGAATCCATGGGAAGGCCCCCAAAATCCCCAAAAATGGCAAATAAGCTTCCTGCTATTATTATCATTAACACCAGGACTACTAATAAATAGACGAAACCACGTGTTACAGATGATCCCTTCCGACGGGATTTTTTCGGAATAGGTCTGTCGGGTGTAAAATATTCGGGTTTTTCATCCAATTCTGATTGATTAGTATCCTGATAATCCATATTATCTCTTAATTGTATTTTTAGATATTAAAAAATAGTGGGTCACAGAATGACCCAAGATTATATTTCCAGAATTGAAATTCCAGTAATTAGTTTGTTACTATTGAATAATCTTTCAATGCATGCTTCATATACGTAGCATGACCCACTTCGATCAGCTTAGTAGTTACAGCCATGGGTTCATCATCCATAGTGATTTTACCATTTTCGATCATGATGGCTCTATGTGCCAGTTCATTCACAAAATCCATGTGATGGCTAATGAAAATAATGGTCGTATTGAACATTTCATTGAACCTTTTCAGGGAATTAGCCACCTCTCGCAGAGTACGGGGGTCCAGATCTCCGAATGGTTCATCCAATAATAGATATTCAGGTTGTGTGATAGTTGCCAGGGCCAGTGCAGCTCTTACATTTTCTCCACCACTTAACTGGTATGGTTTTGCATCAAGTGCAGACATGGGCAGCCACATAGCCTCAAAGATAGGTTCTGCATATTTCTTGACCTCATCCATAGAACTACTTGGGAAGAGTATGCTGATAATATCCATTTTATATCCCATCTTTTCCAGTTGTTCCTGTGCTTCTTCACCGCCGACATCTGTCAGACGGTAAATAATATCAAGATCTTTTTCAGGAATACTCAATTCCTTTGCCTTTTTCCTGGCATTATCTATAACATGCATGCCCTTAACACCCAGTTTATATGCCAGTTGATGCTTAATGGGTGAATTAGGATACAGCGCAAATTCCTGGTACATGATACTGGTCCTTCTGCGAAGTTCCATTCGATTGGGATTATAGATGGTGATATCTACCCACTCATTGTCAACCAGGTAACTTATCTCACCTTCATCAGGATAAATGAGCCCGTCCATGGCATGAAGCAATGTGGTCTTACCTCCGCCGCTGGGTCCTATGATTGCTGTGATCTCGCCTTTCTTGAATTCAATATTCATATCTACGATATCCAGTACCTCTCCCTGGCGTATCAAATAATACCGTTGACTCACATTATCAACCTTAATGACAGTTTTTTCTTCTTTTATTGGAGCAAGAGGTACTATTGGTCGTATGTCCTTAATGAATTCTTTAATCATGGGTTCCGGTTCACCCTGGGCTACGATCTTACCACCTTCGAGCAATATTACTTTGTCTGCAAGATAAGCATGTATTTCAGGGAGATGTGAGACAACTATGGTCATGATCCCGGTTTCCTGATGAACCTTTTTTATTGTGTCCAGCACTTCCTGTTTGGTTGCGGGACAGGTCATGGTTGCAGGTTCGTCCAGTAATAAAAGCTTGGGTTTGGCAGCAATCTGCCGGGCTATCAATAATCTCTGTTTTTCACCACCACTGAGTACAGATGAGAAATGTTCTGCCTTATGGTCAAGGCCCACTAATTTGAGATATTCCATACTCTCGGCATACAATTCATCAAAATCCGGGTGATCCCTATGAGGAAGGGCTTCCTGTCCTACTTTAAGAGAATGTATACGTCTTATAATGTTTTCAATCGCAGAACCGGTCCAGAGGCCAAAATTTCTTTGAAGATGTATGGCAGTCACATCTTTTAGTGCTCTGATGTCCTGGAACGAAGAATCCGGGGTAATGGTAAGTCCATCAAGTTCGATCTCACCTTCTGCAAAATTCTCAACACCTCTTAACACCTTCATTAGTGTGGTCTTTCCGCCACCACTTCGTCCCATGATGCCTAATATTTCACCATCATTAACCTCAAAACTGACACCATTTAGTACCCTAACCTTAGCATCATCTACATCATAGTCCTTTACCAGGTTCTTAACTTTCAACATCTCAAATATCCTCCGCCGGTCTCGATTAATTGAAACCATGTAATTAAACTTTACAGTAATAAATCATAATTTATGAGTTTTCTTCATGTTTGTGGTTCTATATATTGGTTATGGTAAAGCCGGCTTTCGGACTAAATTATTAGAGGGGATGGGATTTACTCAAAGCAACCTCATCTTCATGCAACAATATTACCTTGACATTGTCAGATCATTATTAAATCCTTCTGAACTTACATTTTTACTGCCACATTTTGCATAACACTAAGTTTATTAATATTATTACATTTCCCCTTTACGCTTCATCTTTATATCAATAATGCCCCTGGCTCGCCGTAATATCACTTCCCCTAAAAAGAGCAGCAATGCAGCCAGCAGGAACAGCCATTTCAAACTCACTTTCTCAATGGTGGTCCTGATCGAATTCTGCTTGATATCGTTAAATAGCAGCGACTTTGACTGGTCAACACTATATACCCCACCATTGTTTCGCTTAACAGCTTCAAGGAATTCTGGATTGTTGCCAATATCCCTGTATTCAAGTGGATAATTCACAGCCACAAGGTCGTCAACTGTAACCCCTCCGGCTGAAACAACTAATTCAAAAACACCCTGTGACCTGGGATTTACAATCCCCTCATACGTTCTACCTTCTGTATGTATAAGCGGGATATCTGCTCCACCAAATGTCATAATCGGTGTTACATCATTATAAACAGTTATGGTACCTGGAGTTCCAACAAATATATCACTGGAATGTACCACTACTCCCTCATCAAGCCTGGGATCGCCCACTGCCCAGTTAACCACACTTGGCATGAGCCTTGCATTCTCACCAGAGTACAGTGCACCTGCCCAGAATTTACCATTGTCTGTACTGAAGCTGACCACCCTGCCTAGTCCAAACTGCCACGATGTTACGATAGGTTTACCCATGCTGGTGGTTACAAGGCGCTGGGATCCAACTTTCTGAGTGACATCATTGAAACCAGATATTCTGCCAGTGATGTTCAAAAACCGGGTAATGAAATGCTCCTCGTCCAATCTGACCACTGAATAAGCTTCTTCCCCATCCGTAGGAATTTCAGATGGTTCCCTACCGAATTTAATATCAAGCCGCTGGTTAAGGTCCAGTTTATAAAATTCACCGCCTGACATATCTGATAGAACATTCAGGAAATAATCACCCTGGTTTTTATTGACCCTGACCGGTTTATCAAGAACGATATTTGTATTGATCATAACAAAGATCATTTTTGTATCATCTGTATCTAAAGCGGCAATTTCCTGCTTGGTTTTCTCAAAACTCAACTCTACGGAACCGTCTGAGAATATCAACATATATTTTTCGCCACTGGTATTAGCCAGCATTTCATTTGCAGTCTTGATTCCTTCATCCATGGATGTGCCATATCCGGCATTGAGCTTTTTTACTTTTTCTATGAGGATATTACGATTGCTATGAACTGAGAACGGTATCATCCCTTCACTGACCTCGATCGCTTTACTTCCGAATGCCACCACGCCTACATTCGTATCCCTGCCCATATTCATCAACATGTTGATAACCATGGCTTTTTCATCATCCAGGGCTTCATAAGCTTCAAGGCTACCACTGATATCCATAACTATGACAACATTAACACTTCCAGCATAAGTACTTGAAAAGGATTCAACTGGCAGCAAGGACTCAAGGTCCGAATCAAGATAGTCCCCGAAATCGTAACTGTTATCTCCACCAACCACAACCATTCCTCCGCCGCCTGCTACATATTCCCGTAATTCATCCACATCTCCCACCCAGCCTTCATTGAGATTATCCAGTACCACAACCTTATTATCTGTGAGGTTTACTTCATCAAGGGTAGATACGATATCCAGGCGGTACAGGCTTTTCAATGTCTGATATAAGGGTGAATTGGTATCAGGTGAGATTAATAAGACCCTGGGTTTTGGCACCACAAAGATGGACTTATTAAACACATTGTTTTCATATCTGATATCATCACCAGATGAGATTTGGGCCGTGATCAAATGGGGACCCAGTGTGTAGAACGTATTTGAAAAACTCAGGGTTTTTTCGGAACTTTTCTGGGTAATGCTCTCACTGAATTTTGGTTCGCCATCCACCATAATAGTCAACGTGTATCTGGCATCACTTAGTGCTTGCCTGACCACTATACCTACCAGGTTCTCATTACCCTCCACTGCGGTCCTGGCACCAATTATTTCCACACTAAGATCATTCTGCTCTGGGATCTGCGTCACTGCATATACATTGGTACCGGTATTTGACACAAAATCAATAGTCTCACCCACATCTCGTCCGAAATTGTTATTTCCGTCAGATACTACCACAATATGACCCCCGCCAGCAGCAGAAGCCATAATCTCATCACCAATATCTGATCTTAGACCGCTTAGTCTATTCATCCTGGTTGGAGTTATCCCTTCCAGGTAATCGAATACCTCCTGGCCTACGCCCTCTTCATATACGTCCATACTGGCGGTTTCATCTGATAACACTGTGATAGAAGGTGTTTCATCCGTCTCGGTGACAGGCATTGGATTGTACGGCCCGGCAAGTGCTGCGATCAATAAAGCTACAATAAATATCCGACTCAGGATAAGCCCGCGTTTGGCACCCTTGTGCAGTATCACCCATCCAATTAACAGCACAGGTAAGATGGCAAGTAGATAATCCAAATGCTCAACAGCTATCAGAATAATTCCCTCCTGCGCTGTATGATTATAAGTTCGAGAAGTATAAGACCAAGCACAACCCAGATCAAATAAGCCGAGATATCTTTTTTGCCTTCACTGCTTAAAGTCACAGGTCTTTCTATTAATTTGCTGCCGATCGAGCTGGCATCAAGGGATATCTCACCTATGTTGGATTCTTTTGCGTTATAAAGGTTGGATGCTATCATTTGCCCCCCGATATTGTAGATACCAGCCTGATCTATCCACAGATTGGTAGTGGTTATTGTGGTGCCGTCTGGATTTATCACTGCCTGCTTTGAAGGCAGTCTCAACATGGTGCCTGTTTTTACATTATGTTCGTCCAGGTTTGTGCCTCCCAGCCAGTCAAACATATTTTTCCAGAACAGTGGAAATTCTGGTAAGGTATTGAAGCCAGACCAGGCATCATCACCCGTGATATCATTTAACCCGAGATAGACCACAGTCCCTTCGCCCTGTCGCAAATAGGATAGCATGGGTGATCCATCAGAAGCTTCAATAAGCACAGTGGACCCATCTGCCGCAATTCCTTTTATATGTAGTACAACTTCCACATCTGTCAAGGGTAGGTTTTTGGTCAATGGATTTTCAGACACTAAACTTAGGTCTGTTTCATTTGAGAATCCAGTGATAGAGATCGGGAGTAAGCTATTAAGACCGTTAAGACTGATCAGACCTTGATTTGCAGATACTATCAAAACACCGCCATTGTCCACAAACCCTGAAAGAGAATCAGAAAACCCGGGTCCCAGAGTGTTATTATTGATATCCCCCAGGATAATAATGCCATATGGGGATAGATCAGACGGTATAGTGGAACTGTATTCAACACGTACTGACAGCAGGTCCAATGCAGTTTGGGTGGGATTTTGATCCCTGTTATCCACCATCAAGACCCTGCCGCCTGACCCTGTCAGAACTGATATATAAGCAGTATCATCTATTGCAAGCGCACCGCCGTTGTCTATTGAGACTTCAGTAATCCGGCTGCCAATGTTTGTTACAATATATGCAGCTGACTGGTCAGCCGGAACACTCAGCGAACCACCCCTGGATGTCCCTCCTGTGTTAATATTCAGTGTGACTTTCTCAGCCTTGTTGTTGAAATTCTTAATAATTAAATTCAGGTTATTCTTACCGTCCTTCACATCCAGCCATCCGTTGGTGATGCCTATATTATCACTGACCTCTCCTACCTGTACGAATTTCACTTCAATGCCATCATATTCTGCCAGGGTTTTTGCCACCTGCGGGTCATCCCCTGTCCAGCTGGCAAAATCAGAATATACTATTATCACCCCGCCGGGTCCAACCAGCCGCTGGCCATAGGTAATGGCTGCTGCAAGGTCAGATGCAACAGCCCGTTGTGGTGTTAGTTCAATGATCCTTTTCGTGCTGGAGAGGTCTACCTCGTGTATTGCCAGTATAGGGACATTCTGTGCCCAGACCACACTATTAATATTGGACAGGTTCTGGACAGCCAGCTCTTTTGCTTTGTCCAGCCGACCTCCTGCCTGCATGCTGGCCGAGTTATCGATCACTATTACTGTATGCTGAGACGAAGCCAACTCATCCGCAATATATGGTCCGGCAATGCAGAGGCTTAGCAGGATCAACACCAGTAGTTGTATGAGGAATAAGGGGTCTCTGATGAGCTTTCTTAACAGTAAGGATAATTTGTTACGTTGCTGTTCACGTTTCAGGAAAAATAAAAGGGAAGGTACTTTAAGATCAATTGTTTTTGGACGCAGCAGGTAAAGTATGATAAGTGGGATCACACTGGCAAGACCCAGCAGTCCCAGGGTATTGGAAAAAAATATCTCAGGAATAATAGCCACTCAATTCATCTCCCGTGAATGGTCCTGTAGATGGCCTCAAAGATGGGCAGGTCTGTCCTGAAACTGAAGAAATCTGCGTCCAGGCGATTGCACTCGATCTTTACAGCAGAAATATGTGATTCTAACTCTTCTTTATGTTCTGACACAAGGACCTTATTGATATCTGTAAATAACTGTTCAGAGGTCTCAAGGTCGTGAAGTTTTACTGCTCCTAAAGTGGAAAGTTCAATTTCTGAAGGGTCCAGCACCTGAATTACGATCAGGTCATGGCGCCCCATTCTGAACAATGCCTGTCTTATATCATCAAGAGGTACAAGGAAATCTGAAATAATAATTACCCTTGATTTTGATTTGATCAGACTGCTGTAATGATCAATTGAATTCCAGAACCCGGTATTACCGTGAGGTTGTATTGCATTCAGCTGGTCAATAGTTTCCATGAGATTGATCCTTCCTCTCCCCGACCTGGATATATCAATTTCATTAGAAAAGGTGGATATTGCGAATTTCTCATTCTCTTTCATCACAATATAGGCAAATCCAACTGCCAACATGGTTGCAAAATCGAATTTCTTCATGCCTTCGGGCGGGTAATCCATACTACCGCTAACATCCAGCAGGATATGAGTGGTCATGTCCTTGTATTCTTCGAACTGCCTTACATACAGTTTTTCAGAGCGGGCATAAACCCTCCAGTCAATGGTCCTGAAATCATCTCCCATTTCATACTCGCGGAAACCATACGCATCGGTCCCTCTCCCGACCTTGGTGGAACGGCGCGCTCCTGTGTATTGGCTTGACACCCTCTTCCTTGCAGAAAAGGTAAACCGGTCAAGTTCACGTAAAAAATCAGTAGAGATCATGATCTGGATAATAGACGTCGTTTTTCAGGATAGATGCTTTGCGTGCTTGATTATTCCCTCGATCACCAGGTCATGGGTCACACCCTTGCGCTGGGATTCAAAGTTCAGGATGATCCTGTGCCGTAATACAGGAAATACCATTGAATGCACATCCTCTTCGCTAACATAATTTCGGCCCATTATCAGCGCTCTTGCCTTTGCAGCCAGGATCAGCCCGATACTGGCCCGAGGGGATGCGCCAAATTCTATATATTCTGTATCCTTCCTGGTTCTTTCCACTATCTTGATCACCCGTGTTGTTAATTCGTCTGAAATTGGAATGTCCCTGGAAAGTGCCTGCAACTTGAGAAGTAGGTCTTTTGAGATTATCCTGTCAACAGTCGGCAATACATTTTTGGTATACCTGTCCACTATCTCTTCCTCTTCTTCATGAGAAGGATAATCCAGATTGATCTTTAACAGAAACCTATCAAGTTGGGCTTCAGGTAGCGGGAATGTCCCTTCCATTTCAATGGGGTTCTGGGTGGCCAGAACAAAAAAAGGCCGATCCAGGATAAAGGTCTCATTTCCTACTGTAACCTGCTTTTCCTGCATACTCTCAAGCAGAGCGCTCTGGGTCTTGGGAGATGCTCTGTTGATCTCGTCGGCAAGCAAGATATTGGAGAATACTGGACCTCGTTCAAACCTGAATTCTTTCCTGCCGCCTCTTTCTTCCACTAAATAAGTACCAGTGATATCAGAGGGCATCAGATCGGGTGTACATTGTATCCTGCTAAATTTAAGATCAAGTATCTGGGACAGAGTACTTACAATCAATGTCTTACCCAGGCCGGGATTACTCTCTATCAGTGCATGCCCATCACATAAAATGGTAATCAGGATCTGGGTTATTGCCTCCCTCTGACCCACCACCACTTTTCCAATTTCGTCATAGATCGATTTGAATATCTCACCTGATTGTTGGTAGGTATCTGAAAGATCGGGTATGTCTTTGCTCATAATATTCCTCTTAGACGTTGTATTAATTAATTATTGAGATGTCAATTTTTTGGAAGTTTACTGCGTAGTACAGCATATTCCATAATAAGGTCCTTATCCTGTGCCGGTAACTGCTGGATAGCCTGGTAGCTCTCATCTGCCGCTGCTGAGGAGATGATATCCACAGGATATGTCTGGGAAGGCA
>DATKUV010000159.1:0-4473 GCA_035530415.1 Candidatus Nanoarchaeia archaeon
ATCTCTCCTTCCCTGTATAATTCGGTTGCGATGAGTATCCTGCTTTCTTTTTCAATACTCTTATTTGCTCCGATAATGCTTATTATATCATACGGGAGTTTTACTTTTACATTTGACAAAATTTCACCTCTAATTTATAACACAGTGCTATAACTTAAAAGGTTAATCTTAACAATACGGAACGTCAGATGTCTCCATTTACTTTTCCTATCTGTAAATCAGTTTGTAGTGACATTTCACACAAAAATCACCCAGACAACCAGTTAAGTCCTGTTTCATAATTCATTTTCTGCTATAAAAGATACGTCTTATACCCGACAGGTAGCCCAGGAACTGGCAGATCAGGGAGAGGCAGTGGGTGACAAGCTATCCTATGCAGAGCAGGTCGAGGCTGACCGGCAGCGAGCACTGACACGGCAGGCACGGCTGGAAAAAGCCATCGAAAAATCAGAAGCTGAGGCAGAGAGCAGGTTCGAGACCGCCCACAAGATGGCTGATGTGATCCCAATCGGCCAGCCCATCCTGGTGGGTCACCATTCGGAAAAAAGCGACAGGTCGTACCGGGCCAGGATCGATTCCCATCACAGAAAAGGAGTTGAGGCCTCCCAGCGGGCCAGGGATCTGAAATCCAGGCTTGAAGGCTCTGAGAAACTGCAGGCCAAGCAGGAAAACCCGGGAGCTTTGGCCAGAGTAGGTGAAGCCGCCGGCGGGAATTGAACCCGCGACCTATTGATTACGAATCAATCGCTCTGCCGGGCTGAGCCACGGCGGCAGTATGGTGTCAGAAACTCCACAAAAAGAATATCCGATCTTATTTCCTGTATTGAATATTTACTTATCGTTGCAATCAATAAGAGAATCATTTCCACAATAATCACAATAATTGTCATCCTGTATGACTCTCCATTCGTCACCAAACTTAAAGCATGATTTTGTGGTACATTTAACTTTTCTTCCCTTTTCTTTAATTTGCCTGGCAGTCTGAAAACCAACTTGCTGCGGAGTATTAGTTTTAGATTCTGTTATGCTTAACCCCCCGGTTTCCACTGGAACCGTTTCAGACTTGTGGTTCAGGACCCAATCCGTTATCAGAAGTTCACTCTGTTTACCTGAACATTCAATAATCTCCTGATCCATCCAATCAGGTAAGTGCTGCCTGACACCCATGCCCCCCTTTTTTGCGAACCTGGAATCGCGCAGTACCAGCACATCATCTTCGTCAGCTGCCCTGTGCACCCTGCCCAGTCCTTGCAGTGCCCTGTTCATGGCAGGGAGAGTATATGCAATGAACATTCCCTGTTGTTTGCCGTACTTGTTCTTATAATATTCATTGACAGTTTTCTGGATTTCCGTATATGCGGTGAGCGGCAATCCCACCACCATTGAACCTTTTAATGCTTCTCCCCTGTAGTCAATGCCTTCACTCATCTTCCCACCAGTCACTGCCAAGAGTACTCCGGGTTTGACTGCCTTTTTCTGGCCTGCCTGGAAAAATTGGGACAACACGGCAGGTACTTGCTGAGATTCCCTGGGTTCAAGAAATATCTGCTTGCCTGCGGCCCTGGCAGCCGATGTACTAAAATCGAGATACTGATCAAGCAGACTGTATGATGTGAAATAAACCACCACGTTCCCTGGTACGTTTTTAATAAACGAATCCAGATGATGTTCAATTTCAGCTACATTGTCAGGTTCATTCCTCAAAGAACTCTGGGTAGTGGCGTCTTTAGTGGCAAGTATGAGCCTGTTCTCAGGTGGGAACTGGTTAGGCAGGCTCATGATAGTAGCTCTGCCATTCTTTCCGAAATAATAGAGCTCATATGCATCCGTAGGTGAAAAAGTACCAGATATCATGATTGTGCTGTGGTGTGCATCCATCACGCTTTCGATCTGGAGGTTAGGGTCGATATTGCGGATCTCAAGATTGGTGGAAGTGTAAGTTTTACTACCCACCTTTCGCTCTTCGGTATATTTTACAGGCACGTAGGCTTCATCGTTTTTGGCAAAGTTCAGCATGAACATAAATTCGCCCACTTGCTGGAGATAAATTTCCTTGGATTCTGATTCGGTCTCCTTTTGCCTGGCTATCACATCTGCCAAATTCATGAGCTCGGCCACCATCCTGTCATCCTCTCTCACCAGGCTCTCTCCAAACACAAAGTCAGCGAACATATGGGGATCAAACCATTCTTCTGACGAAGTGCCTTTCTCATTCATCTTTTCCATGAACTTGTATATCCTGGGCAGTATCTGTTCTGCTACTGCCAGGCTTTCTTTCAACCCGGCTTTGCGAGCCTGTACCCTGGAGGATTCAACCTCGCTTATAGCTCTTTTAACAATATACTGGGAAAGTGAATCGCTGTTCACGGCCCGCACAGAATCTCCCAGGTTATGCGCCTCGTCTATGAGCAGTATAGTCTTTTCAGGGTCAATATCAAGCCAGTTATACATGGCTTCTCTGTAAGTATCATCAAAAACATGGTTGTAATTCAGGATAACCACATCAGCACCTTCTGCCGAGACTGCCATCACCTCATAAGGACAAAGACCCCCGCAGTGAGATGCCAGTTCATCAGTTTGAATGATCTTATCTCCCATGGTGTGGGCTGTTTGCTGCGCTAGCTTTGAACTTCTGAACCTTATCTCTCCTTCAGCAAAATAGGCTTCTTTAGAGATCAGATAATAGGGACAGCAGGACCGTTCGTTAGGCATTTCATCCATTATCGACTCCAGTAAATTATCATCCTTTGAAGGATCATAGATCGCATCACCTGATCTGCCTGAGAGGGCCATAAACTCCCGCATCCTGGATTCCAAGAGAATCCGGGTCTTGATCTTCAGGATATCGCAGCCGAAATATACATTATCCAGCTCATCCCGCAACTGGCAGGTCTTGGCCTTACCCACCAGATACGCCACCTTTGGGCGCTTATTGGTATGCTGCCTGATCTTTTGTATCTCATCCAGGTAGATGGATACCTGACTCACTGTACGCAGCGCAACTACTATGCGTTTATTACCCCGGGAGGCAAGCAGGGCCGAAAGGATACTGGTCTTCCCGCTCCCCGTGGGAGCATCCACCATCAGGACGCTGTGACCACCGGTCTTGACAGCCTCAACAGCAGCTTCAAGCATCTCTCTCTGGTGCGGCCTGTAATCTTGATAAGGGAACCAGCTGTCGATATCATCATCCAATTATCAGCACATCTCCACGAAATTTTCGAGCATTTTCAATCCCCAATCCCCACTTTTTTCCGGATGGAACTGGGTGCCCATCACATTGCCCTGCCTGTTGACCACTGCTGCAGCAAATTCCAGGTTGTAATCAGACGTGGCCAGGGTATATTCGGGAGCACAGTCTGCATAATAGGAATGGACAAAATAGACATATGTTTGCTGGGGCAGTCCCTTGAAGAACGGATGGTCGCTTTTGATAGTGAGCGAGTTCCAGCCCATATGGGGTACCTTACCCACTGATTCAGGGAACCTTACAACCTTTCCGGGCACCATGTCAAGCCCATTATTGATGCCTCCTTCTTCAGACTGGGTAAGCAGCATCTGCATACCAAGGCATATTCCCAGCAGCGGTTTTCCTGTGTTGACCAGTTCGATGAGGTCTGCTTTAAGAGGTTCAAGGTTTTTCATAGCATCCTGAAATGCTCCCACACCGGGCAGTACCACAGCATCGGCCTTTGACATGACAGCCGGGTCCGAGGATATGGTTACATCGGCTCCTGCATGTTCAAGACCGCGGGTCACACTTCGAAGATTTCCCATTCCGTAGTCTATGATTACGATGTCTGTCATTTGGTACTAAGATGTATTGAGAATAGATAAATTTGAGGATTGCGGGGGAAGGTAATTAAGTTAATCATCTGAGTGCAGGAATCATCGACAAGCAGGCGGGTGAGATTCGAGCAAAAAAAAATATACCTGCGGATTATCATAAATTTTAAATACAGGATCGTATGTAATATAGAGCTCTATTGATATAAATTAATAATTAAAAGAGTTGATTTTCAAGATATTTCTGTCATACCTTGTTTTTACCAATAACGTTTGTTGGTAGAAATATTATTCATTTTGGTTAATTATGATATATGATTATTTATTTATTGGACTAATAGTTTTTTATCTTATAGGTGCCTCATCATCACTCATACTGAATAGAAACGATCGACTATGCACTTATACTGCTTTCATCAGTGCAGCTATTGCAGCCCTGATCGGGATCGTATTTTCAATTTCAATAATTTTTGGTGACATATACAAGTTCGATCTTCCAGGCTCACCCTTCCTTGCCCATGGTATTTTTATTGACAATCTGTCTGCATTTTTTATTCTCGTGATCTCAATAGCCGTGTTTGCGGTTTCCATCTACTCCATCGGGTATGTCAGGGAATATTTCGGGAAAAAAAATATCGGGTACCTGGGTCTTCTCTATAACCTGTTCATTCTTTCAATGATCCTGGT
>DATKUV010000160.1:0-14777 GCA_035530415.1 Candidatus Nanoarchaeia archaeon
AAGGGAAAGCTCTCTGGCAAGCACCACTCGTTTTACTCCCATATCTTCGAGGAATCTGACACCTTCCACATTGTGGATGGTCATTTGTGTGCTGGCGTGGACCGGAAGTTGAGGTAGCTGGTCCTTTATTAATTTCAGGATACCCATATCCTGCACAATGACGGCATCTACTCCTGCGTTGCAGAGAAATTGAAGATATTCGCACACCTTTTCGAGCTCTGAATCCTTAATAAGGGTGTTCACTGTTGCATATGATTTCGTTTTGTTAATATGAGCGTAATCAATAGCCCATTCAATATCATCATTTGAAAGGGCAGCATCATATCTTGCGCTGTAAGCTTCTCCACCGAAATATACGGCGTCGGCTCCATTTTCAATTGCAGCTATTAAAGCTTCTTTGCTTCCGGCAGGTGCTAATAATTCAGGTTTATTCATTAGGAGCTATAATAATGTGGGGCGTTAAAAAGTTAATGGGGACGATAGTCACATTAAATATGTTAACGGGTTAGACATTTGTAACTGGTAAATTACTTTATTTTCCATTTATTAGTATGAACGACGTTCATGCAAGTCAACCCTTGATAAAAAAATTCATTATCAGAAAATTATACAATATCAGGTATAATACCAGCAAGATAAGGGTAAATAGCAGACTTTGCTTCCATTCTTCATTCCAGTTTGCTCCAAAAAATAGCCCGATTACAAATCCTATTGCGTGGGATATATATGCCACACTTCCCGGTTCTCTGGATTGAATAGAGATAATATTAAAAATAAAGAACAAAATTGCCAGGGGTCCGATTGGTGATAAGAACCTACCTGAAATACCGGGCTTCCTGACAAGTAATACAACAGCCATTAAGGTAAATATTGCACCAGATGCACCGACCATATTTGATTGTGGATAAAATGGAATACTTATGATGAAGGTTAAAATTCCACCTGTGAAAAATGCAACTCCCGTACGTAGCGGACCTATCTCTTTCTCAAGAAAAGTGCCGAATAAGTACAGAAATATCATATTGCCTGCAAGATGAAGAAAATCAGAATGAATGAAAATAGCTGTTATTAATGTATAAAAATTCCCGTTCATCAAAGCCATTGAACTAAAGGCAAGGGTAAGATTAGGATTGGTCCAGGCATACAGGCTTAAACCTATACATATCATTATCAAAAAAGATGTAATTCTCATTTTATATGGATTCTAATTTAATGTTTTATCGAAAATCTCCCCTGCCAGCTCCATAACTTCACCATACAGGTCCCTGCCCCTTGCATCAACACCTACAATAAGCGGCCCGAAACTCTCGACCTCCAGCACCCACACAGCCTCTGGCATTCCCAGCTCAAGCCAGTGTACACCCTTCACTTCCTTTATCATATCAACAGCCAGTGCAGCACACCCGCCCGTATATGCCAGGTATATGCATCGTCCTTCAAGCACAGGGGCAATGTCCTTCATCCCCCCTTTGCCTATAATTGTCCTCACATTATAATTATCAAGCAGTGCCGGTGTCATTTCTATCATCCTGGCACTTGTGGTGGGTCCGGCAGCCACCGCCTCCCAGGCGCCGTCGGCTTTCTGCATCAACGGACCGCAATGATATATTACCGCTCCATCCAGGTCAAAAGGCAGGTTCTTACCTTTTTCGGTCAATTCTAATATTCGCAGGTGTGCTTCATCGCGCGCAGTGAAAATTGTGCCTGACAGGTAAACAATGTCACCTGTATTAAGTTCCAGGATTTCATCACTGCTAATAGGTGTAGTCAAATGGTGTTCAGTCATCCTCAGCCCTCAATATAACAGATGCATGCCTGTTGGCCCAACACTGGATATTCACGGCCACTGGCAGCGATGCGGTATGACAATGTGACTTCTCTACATGCACAGCCAGTGCAGTGGTCCTGCCGCCTAAACCCATGGGTCCTATGCCTAACGAATTGATCGCATCCAGTATTTCCAACTCATACTCATCCATATGATCCAGGTCCCTAAGCAGTGCACGCTTGGCAAGCCTTGCTGATTTATCAAAACTGCCTCCGATCCCCACACCCACAACAATGGGTGGACAGGGCATACCACCTGCATTCAACACAGTCTCCACAATGAACTGTTTGACCATATTGATCTGGGTGGGTTTGAGCATCCTTAACGTGCTCATATTTTCGGAACCTGCCCCTTTTGGAGCCACCGTGATGGTGAGAGCATCCCCGTCCACAAAAGAATAATTAATATCTGGCAGCCCGTCTCCTGTATTATCCCCTGAGTTCTTTCTCGTCAATGGGTCCACTGCATTCGGACGTAAGGGAACACTTAACGTTGCCTGTTTAACACCCTGAATGATTACAGCATCCAGATCGAAATCAATACACAGCTGTCTGCCGATCTCAACAAAGAATACCAGGATACCAGTATCCTGACACATTGGTATATTTCTGGTTTCTGCTGTTTTGATATTTTCAAGAATAGCAGATAATTGTGCTTTTGCAGTAGGGTTGTCTTCCAACGTCAACGCATTTTTTAAGGCAACAATGACATCATCAGGCAATTCGGTTTCTGCCTGTTTAATAATGTTTTCGACAGCATCTGATACTGCCTGGCTTTTCAGATCACTCATAGTTCAAGTTTTGAGATGCCCTGTTTTACAGCTTCAGCCGACCTGTCAAGCATAGCCTGTTCTTCATCTGAGAGTGTTAGCAGGATGATTTCCTCAACGCCGCCTTTGCCAAGTTTCGCAGGTACACCCAGATATATGTCCTTATGACCATACTGGCCTTCCAGATAAGCACAGGCAGGCAGAATGCGTTTCTGGTCTCTGATTATTGATTCTGCCATACTGGAGATGGCTGCTGACGGGGCATAAAAAGCACTACCGTTCTTGAGCAACTCAATGATCTCGGCCCCGCCATTCACAGTACGCTGTACCAGCCGGTCTATGGTGGCTTTATCCATCAATTCTGTGATCGGAACTCCCGTTACAGTAGTATTCTTAGGTAGTGGTACCATTGAATCCCCATGTCCCCCCAGGACCATAGCATCCACATTTCTGGCAGAACAGCCCAACTCCATAGCTACAAAAGTCGCGAACCTGCCGGAATCCAGCACCCCGCTCATGCCAAAAACCCTATTTGATGAGAAACCCGTCTTTTTTAACACCATATATGTCATAATGTCCAGCGGATTAGTAACAACCAGAACTATGGCATCCGGAGCATATTTTTTAATATTCTCACTGACATCGCTTACAATATTACTGTTTATCTTTACAAGATCATCACGACTCATGCCCGGCTTTCTGGCGATGCCGGCAGTGATTATGACCAGGTCCGACCCTTCGATATCTGAATAATCGTTAGTACCAAGTATATTAGCATCAAAACCTAAAATAGGTCCTGACTGCATGAGATCAAGGGCCTTACCTTGCGGCATACCTTCTATTATGTCCATTAATACAAGATCACCAAGTTCTTTTTCAGCGATCCTCTGTACAGTGGTTGCCCCCACGAACCCAGCGCCAACGATTGTGATTTTTTTCAAGTTTTTGTCCTCCGGTTCAGGTTAATAATTTTAGGATGATTGAATAAATTTAGTCATAATAATACGTTTTATGGGTTATAGATTATGATACGGCAAGTCGAACGTACCCTATTTATTATGCAGTCTACTATGCTCTAACAGTTTCTCGGCATGCTTAGCTACTTCCTTTGGCAGCGGTGCAACCATGGCCGCCCCTGTAAGCACAGCAGCCTTTGCCACAGCTGCTGCCACTGCTGGCACCACTCGCTTGTCCAGTGGACCAGGCAGGATATGGTTTTCATCAAGTTCTGAGTCGGTCATAATCCCTGCAAGGGCATTGGCAGCTGCCATCTTCATCTCGATATTGATCCTTGTGGCTCTGGTATCAAGTGCACCCCTGAATATGCCAGGGAACCCCAGTACATTGTTAACCTGATTTGGATAATCAGAACGTCCTGTGGCCACCACCTTTGCACCCGCTTCCATGGCGTCTTCTGGCATGATCTCAGGGACAGGGTTTGCCATGGCAAATATAATAGGATCCGTGGCCATGCTTCGTACCATCTCCTTAGATACAATATTACCCACAGACACTCCGATAAAAACATCTGCACCCTGAATTGCTTTATCCAAACCTCCCATCAGCCCCCGCATATTTGTAAGACCTGCCAGCAAATATTTCGTAGAATTCATACCTTCCCTGCGTGACTGTCCTATGATGCCCCTGCTATCACATACTACCATATCCCTTACCCCTGCTCTGATCAACATAAGAGCAATAGCAACACCGGCTGCACCGGCTCCGTTTATGACTACCCTTATAGTACTGATATCCTTTCCTACTAACTTCAAGGCATTAATAAGTCCGGCATAGACTACAATGGCCGTACCATGTTGGTCATCATGAAATACAGGAATGTCCAGTTCACTATCAAGTCGCTGCTCGATCTCAAAACATCGCGGCGCGCTGATATCTTCCAGATTGATCCCACCAAAAAAAGGAGCAATATGTTTTACTGTTCTTATGATCTCCTCTGTATCTTTGGTATCCAGACATATAGGGACTGCATCCACCCCACCAAGAGACTTGAACAATATTGATTTGCCTTCCATCACAGGGATGGCTGCAAGGGGTCCAATATCTCCCAGACCCAATACTGCCGATCCATCGGTTACTACTGCAACAAAATTCCCCTTACTGGTATAAGTATAGACTTCATTCGGATTTGCCCTTATAACCCTGCAAGGTTCAGCCACTCCAGGTGTATAATCAACGCTCAGGTCGTGTACATCGTCAAGTGAGACCTTACTGGCTACTTCCAGCACTCCTTTGTGTAACTCGTGGACCTTTAATGATTCTTCGTAAATTGATTCGTTTTCTCCCATATGTTATCATCCTTTTTCATAGTATTTCTTTATTGCGTCTTCCATCGCTTTTTTATGCAGCTGGGCAGAATTATGTATCCCTTCCCAGGTCCCCCTTACAGCCCTGCAAGGATATTGCTGGACCAGTAAACCCGCTTTTGCTGGTGCATCAATTACGGGCACTCCTATTAGATTTTTTGCCATTAACCAAGTTGAACCACATGGAGCTCCTTTGATTACAATTACTTCACTGATCTTATCGTCTGCGATTTCGATCTGCAATACCGGGCAACTTAACCTTGATGAGAATTCCTTAACTTCAGGGTTTGTATCGCTGCATATCGCACAGCATATATCCTCGATCAATATCCTGATATTATGTCTTTTTGATATCTCATCCAGTACATGTGGGTCCCCTGCCCGGTATCGCCCTCCTGGTATTATCACAGCTTTTGTTCCTGCCTGAGCCGCACGGTTAACTATCTCCGGAGTAACATCAGGATGCAGACTATAAGTGATGACCAGATCCATGCCAAATACATGATTGTCAAGCGCAAGATCATCTACAAAAGATGCAGGATCTTCAATAAAATTGGGAAGTATAAGTGGTATTGAGTCGCTTTTGGTCACGAAATCAGTATATTTTTCAATTGTGTTCAGTAAACGTGCACCATATTTGCCCCGCGTAATCACTCCTATAGTGAGCATGAAGTCATATTATCTTGATGATGGTTTAATATTTTGGAAATAAAGTCAACAAACCTTGGTGATATATTTATTACTGTTCACAATATCAGGAGTGTACCATGCGAATCGCTGTTATTGCCATCCAGGGAAATGTTGAAGAACATATAACTGCAGCCAAACGAGCCCTTAAGGACATGGATATACCTGCCGAGGTCATTCCTGTACGCCATAGCGGCACAATCCAATCGTGCGATTGCATCATCCTGCCTGGAGGGGAGAGCACGACCCTGGGACGGTTGATGGCCAGGGAAGGGATCGACATCGAGATCAAAGAAGCAGCCGCTAAAGGAGTACCCATTCTGGGAACCTGTGCAGGTCTTGTACTGCTGGCAAAAGATGGCGGTGAACAGGCTAAGCGGACTGGTCAACAACTCCTGGGATTGATGGATATAAGTGTAGATCGCAACACATTCGGCAGCCAGCGTAATTCATTTGAGGTTCCATTGGAGGTTGCACATCTGGATTCACCTTATAATGCCGTATTTATCCGTGCGCCAGCTATCACCTGGGCGGGGCCTGATGTGGAAGTTATTGCCAGGTTTGAAAAATGGATCGTGGCAGCAAAGCAGGGAAATATATTGGCCCTTGCTTTTCATCCCGAACTTACCCGGGATCTAAGGATCCATCGCTATTTTTTCAATCATGTGATATGATCGCGGCATCAGTACCACAAGCAGCAGCGCAGATAGAACTGCCATGCCCCCACCGAAAATAAAAGGTACGTGGGCGCCTAAAATGTCCCATAACAGCCCGGCAATAATACTCGCAAAGAGCATCATTATACCAGTGGCGGCATGGTATATACCAAGGGCAGTAGCCCGCTTGTCTGAAGGGACCAGATCCACTACATAGGCTTTCCCTATGCCTTCAGTCAGTGCTTCATATAATCCGTAGATTACGAAAAGCGGCCACACATAGATACTTTTCTGTATCAATGCGAATCCAAAATACACAGCGGCAAATACCAGAAACCCTGCTGTCATTATATCCCGCCGCCCTTTTTTATCAGATAATGTACCCAGTGGAAAAGAGAAGAGCGAACAAACAATATTAAACAGTATATAAGACAAAATTACCAGATATGGTGAAAATCCCATATCCTGTGCCCTCAGGATCAAAAACACATTACTGGAGTTGCCAAGTGCGAAAATAATCGTTATCAGCAGGAACACTTTGTAATGCCTGCCAAACTGGGAGATGTTAAACAAAATCCTATCAGTTCTGGCGCATTTACGCTCTTCCACAAAAAAAGCAACCAGCAGAATGCTAATTAGTCCAGGCAGTAAAGCGGCCAGAAATACAAGGCGGTAGTTAAGAGATGTCATATATAAAAGCACAAGAGCGATTACAGAACCCGCAACAGCACCGATATTATCCATTGACCTATGAAGCCCGAAGGCTCTGCCCCTGTTAACAGGATCGCATGAATCAGCGATCAGGGCATCACGAGCCGAGGTACGAAGCCCTTTGCCTGTCCTGTCCATCAATCTTGCTATGAGCACATGGGGCCAGCCCAATGCCAGGGCCAGGACAGGTTTTGATATGGCAGAGATACTGTACCCCAAAACCAGGAAAGGTTTGCGCAGACCCTTTTTATCAGAAAACCAGCCCGACACCACTTTAAGAATACTGGCAGCACTCTCTGCCAATCCCTCGATCAGGCCTACCACAGACATAGGTACGCCCAATACCAGAGTAAGAAATAATGGAATGATGGGGTAGACCATCTCACTGGCAATATCTGTGAACAGGCTTACCAGACCCAGGACAAATACATTTTTCTTGATGCCTGATATCAGAAAATCCGGTTCTTCTTCTTCCGGATGCGCTTTGATTTTGGCCATATTATCATCAAGCAATGTTATATCGACCCTTTCGTTTAGCTTCCCAATTCCTTCAAAATTTTAGGGACACTATACTCCCTTACCAAACCGCTTCGTCAGAAACTTCTCGATCTCGATTATAAAGAACCCGGGCAGCGCAGCCAGGAACATAATACCCCACCAGTCTATGGGTATAGGCTCGGTTCTGAGCGGATTGAACTCAATGTAGAGCGGGCCATAGATCAATAGAAGCTGTAGACAAATTGTAATTGCAATTCCGGCAAGCAGCCACCTGTTTGAAAATGGGCTAAAAGTAAAAGCTGATTCTGTAATTGAGCGTGCAGTAATAAGATAACATAAATGCACCATGATAACAGTAGTAAATGCTGCGGTCTGGGCTTGCCTTATCAGGTCTTCATGAACAACGACCCCACCCGCAATTGCTGGCATCCCGTAATAGAAATATATGAAAAATCCGGCTGCTGCCATCGCAATAGATATTAATCCCACTTTTTTGAAAAATGGTGGTGCAGTTATTTTCTCATTTGGGTCACGCGGCGAACGCTTCAATAACCCTTTCTCCATTGGCTCCATAATAATTGGCAGTGCCAGTGCTACCGCATCCAAAAGGTTGATCCACAGGATCTGCACTGGCTCTATCGGTAGACGGTTATTAAATATAATTAAAAAAGGTGACAGGAGAAGTGCTCCAATTACCAATAGAGCCTGTCCTCCATTTGTTGGAAGCGTATAAAGAATTACTTTTTTAATGTTATCGAAAACATAACGCCCCTCTTCTACAGCACCCACGATGCTGGCAAAATTATCATCAATAAGGATCATATCAGAAGCTTCTTTGCTTACATCAGTTCCTGTTATCCCCATAGCAATTCCAATATCTGCAGCTTTCAGTGCCGGAGCATCATTCACACCATCACCGGTAACCGCAACAATATGTCCATGATGCTGCAACTGTTTAGTAATACGGTATTTATGTTCTGGTGCAACTCTGGCATACACCGAGACCGATTCCACTACATCATACAATTGATTATCACTCATATGTGATATATCGTCACCCCTTAGCACTGTAGCGGTGGGGCCGCATATCCCAAGTTGTTCAGCAATAGCTTTAGCTGTCAATGCATGATCCCCTGTGATCATTACTGTTCTAATACCGGCTGAGCGGCATTTTGCAACTGCCTCAATAACCTCCTCTCTTGGAGGATCGATCATTCCCTGAAGGCCGAGAAAAGTAAGTTCCTTTACACAATCAGAGTGGAGTGATGTCCTATCTTTATTTACGGTCTTACACGCCATTGCAAGCACCCGCAGGGCACTTTGCGCCATAACCCCGGCTTTATTTTCAATTATCTCAACAGCATTTTCATCTAGATGAGCGACCACCCCGTCCACCAAATGGTATTTACACATCTTGAGCACTTGTTCAGGCGAGCCCTTCACATAGATTATATTGCTTGATGAATCGCCTTCATGGAGAGTTGCCATGTACTGTTGTTCAGACTCGAAAGGAATCAGATCAATCCTGGGATGTTTTTCGGTTTTTTCATTGATATCCACAATACCTGCTTTTTCAGCAGATACTACAAGTGCCCCTTCAGTCGGATCTCCGATTATGGAATATTCTTCAGATTTTTGAACCAGGACTGAATCATTGCACATATACCCGGCCATCAATGTTCTGACCAGATCCGGATCACTCTGATGCGGGTTGATAATTACATCCCCTGCAATAAACTCGCCTTTTGGATCATATCCCACTCCAGTTACAGTATAATCTTTTCCACCACAATATATCCTGGATACTGTCATCTGGTTCTTGGTGAGTGTCCCTGTCTTATCAGAGCAGATCACTGTTGTACTTCCCAGTGTTTCAGCAGCAGGCAGCCTTTTGACAAGTGCATTTTTCCGTGCCATTGCAGTAACACCGATTGCCAGTGTTATTGTTACTATTGCTGGCAGACCTTCCGGAATTGCCGCCACGGCAAGGGATACCGAGGCAAGGAACGCATACTCGATAGTGAAATGTCCCAGGTAAATTGCCAGGATAAAATTGAGAAATGTTATGATAAGTATTATTTTAACCAAAAAGCTTGAAAATTGATTCATTCTCTTCATCAAAGGAGTAGTGATCTTTTTGATCTCAGTCATGAGTTTTGCAATTCTGCCAATTTCAGTTTGCTCCCCAGTCCCAACAACGATCCCCTGGCCTGATCCTTGAGTAATGAAAGTACCACTAAACGCCATGCAGTGCTGATCCCCCGGGGCCAGATCAGATGAAAGAATGGGGTCTACGTTTTTTGGGACCGGCACTGATTCGCCAGTAAGAGCTGATTCATCTGCTCTAAAGTGCTTGGCATAGAATAATCTGAGATCTGCCGGGACGCTATTTCCGCCTTCTAAAAGTACAACATCACCTGGAACAAGTTCCAGTGTTGGAATTATGGTATTTCTACCATCCCTGGTTACCAGACACTCTGGTACCATCATATTTTTTAACGCTTCTACAGATTCCTCGGCTTTACCCTCCTGGATAAAACCTATGATAGCGTTGGCGATCACTACTGACAGGATGACTAAAGTATCCATCAACATGTCCAGAACAGTGGTTACTACTGCAGAAATTAATAGAATGTAGATCAAGCCACTATGAAACTGCATCAGTAGGCGAATAACCGGGCTTTTTTTCTTGAATTTCAATTCATTGTATCCAAAGCGGTCCAACCTTATTTTTGCCTCTTCAGATGTAAGTCCGGAGTATCCTGAATTTAACGCTTCAAATGCTTCTTCTACTGGTAGCTGGTACCAATTCTTTCCATCTGGCAATTCAATCATCCTTTTTAGGGCTTTGAATTTTTTTAGTTATTTCCCCAACTTATGAAAGTGCACTTCATACTAATATATGCTTTCATATTGATACTGTTCCCAGCCCTTATTATTCGATGATCTAAAAAACCACCACTACTTCATTTAAAAAGTAAAATCACGATCCTAAATCAGCTAAAAAATGGAGATTTATTTTCCAAGAAAGCAGGAATAAAAAGATCATAGGGTGGGAGTGGGGAGTTTTAGAAAAACAAACCTCTCTATTACCTGCCATTCTTGTTTCGTTTTTTAATAATACAATATAATTGGATATATATTATTTAAATGTTTTCAGATTAAATAATTTATTGAAGTGTTCACTGCGTTAACATAACAATTGATAATTGAATTCAAGCGGCATCGTTGCCTCTTCCTTTTTGGTTGATGTATAATTGTTCGATCCGCTCATGTGTATCAATCTCATCAGCACTCTTATCATCCCGCATCCTTACAAGTCTGGGGAAGCGTAAGGCATAGCCGGAATTGTAAGTTTGACTTTTCTGGATCTCCTCAAATGCGACCTCGAACACCACCTCTGGCACAAATTCAAGTACCTTCCCGGTTTCAAATACGACCAGATCCTTGAAAATCTCGTTCAATTCACCAAGCATATCATCTGTGATGCCTGTTGCAACCCTGCCTATTGACAGGAATTCTCCGGTTTCAGGTTCGATGCAAGCCAGCAAGTATGAACCAATTAGATTTGCACGACGCCCTTCACCCCATTCCCCTCCGATAACTACGAGGTCCAGTGTTTCCATTACCGGTTTGACCTTAAGCCAGTGTTTTCCACGTTTGCCAGGGGAATATTTTGATTCCGGGTTCTTCAACATGATCCCCTCATGTCCTTCATCCAATGCCTTATGGTATATCTCATCAATAACCTGGACCTCTTCCGTGACCACTTGCTCAGCCACATTCATGTTTTTAACTGGGGTTACGCATTCCATCAAACGCTGTCTTCGCCGGATGAGGGGTTGATCAAAGAGACTCTGGCCGTCCAGGTACAATATGTCGAACAGGTACAACTGCAAGGGGATCTGTCCTTTCATCACTTCCACATCGTATTTTCGCCTGAATCGTTTGAGTATCTGCTGGAATGCTCCTGGTTTACCGTCCTCCCCCAGTACCACTACTTCCCCGTCAATAACTGCTTTTTCTGCAGTTATTCCGGCTTTGACCATATCTACTATATCTGGTAATGAAGCGGTCACATCTTCCAGTCGTCTAGAATAGAGAATTATATTATTTCCATCTTTATGGATCTGCAACCTGGCGCCGTCAAATTTCCATTCAACTGCCACCAGGCCCATTTCATCTACTGCTGCCTGGATTCCCTGGGATATCTGGGCTAACATAAGTTTAATTGGATGTCCCAACTGGATGTCCAGGCCTTTCAAACCCTCAACCCCGTTCTGTTTAGCCTGCCTGGCAACTCCACCCAGATCATTCGTCATCATATATGCCCACTCGACAGCATCCTTTGGTACATCGAAGGCACTAGCGATGGCATCCCGTACAATTCCCTCACCAACACCTATCCTTAGTTCTTCAATTGCCAATCGTGCGAGATATAATGCTTCCAATGGAGTGGCCTGGCCGAACATGAACTGCAGGTGCTTGACCTTTGCAGTCTGAGAACCCTTTCCTGACATTTTAGCGATGTCGGTAAGTCTGCTATAAACTTCTTTTATGGATAGATCAGACTCTTCCCGTTCAAATACGGCAAAGGTGGCCTGGGTTTTGTTACTGCCTGAAAGAGCTTCCTTTGCAGCCAGGCCCACATCACCGGTCTTACGCACCAGGCCAACAATATCTTTAACCGGTTTGCCTGAAGCTTTTGAGATTGAAGTGTACAGGAGACTTGGTCCAATACCAAGCTGAAGCGGGTCCCAGACCGGAAATACCAGGCCCATAATAAACCTGGATACGATCTCAAGTTCATCATCATCCACATTACTAAAGAATTCTGCTACGACCTGGGTCATCTCAAGGGAACCGGAGATTTCCTCAACACGATTACATAGGTCAGCAAAATCCTGAAAACTGGTCATTTAGTGCTTATCTGAAGTAGAAAGTCAAAACTGTTTCTATCAGAATTACAATAGGATTAAAGTATCAGCCCTCCATAGTATCTGCTCCATGAAAGAGGAAATGACCAGTGTGGATGTTGCTGCAATTGTGTCCGAGTTCAATACGGGAACGCTGGGTCTGATAGATGCCAAGATAGGAAAGATATATCAGACAGATTACGATGAGATCAGAATGGCCCTGAATATCTACGGACAGGGCAGGCATAATTTGGTAATCCATGCTGGTAAGCGTATTCATCTTACAGACCATCCCCGTCCAGCACCCCAACTACCCCAGGCATTTCCTATGATCCTCAGGAAATATGTTACGGGAGGCAGGATTACACAGATCACCCAGCATGATTTTGACAGGATAATTGAATTTGTTGTTGTACGGGCAGGGGTGACTACTAAAATTATTGCCGAGCTTTTTGCCAGGGGTAATATCCTTCTTACCGATGCCGAAAGCCGGATCCTGCAACCCATGAAGCCGGTGAGTTTTAAGGACCGAAAGCTGCGCAGGGGCGAGATATATGAACTACCCCCACCACAGCTCAGCCCTCTGGAAGTGACAGCAGGGGCGCTGGAAAAAATATTTATAATTTCTGACAGCGATGTGGTCAGAACACTGGCGACCCGGTTGAACATGGGTGGTGTGCTGGCTGAGGAGGTCTGTCTTAGATCAGATATTGATAAGACTACCCCGGCAGGTGATGTTTCTGATTTTGAGAGTTTATGCAATTCTATAATCGAAGTATTCAGTCCCATTGCAGAAGGGCAGCTTGAACCCCAGATCGTGGCAAAAAATGGAAAAAATATCGATGTATTGCCTTTCGGGCTTAAAAAATACCATGGATTGGAGATTACGAAATTTGAGACATTCAATCTGGCTCTTGATGAATATTACAGCACTGGAATTGAGATCGCCATCCAGACTGCTGTTAAACTGGAGAAAAAAGAAGGGGTGCTGGAAAGGCGGCTTCGGCAGCAGCAGGAAGCTCTTACGAAATTTGACACGTCCCAGGTCCAGATCAAGCAGAAGGGGGAGCTGTTATATGGTAATTACCAGAGTGTTGATACGATATTGAATATTATTAATGATGCCAGGCAGCGTTTTGGCTGGGATGAGATTAAAGCCAGGCTAAAAAGTGCAGATATCCCACAGGCCAGGATAATAAAATCAATTGATTCCAGTAAAGGGATTATTACTTTAGAACTGGATGAAGTAAGTGTTGATGTAGATATCAAGCTGCCCGTACCCCAGAATGCCCAGAAATATTATGATAAGGCCAAGAAGATTGCAAAAAAGAGATCCGGGGCTGAGCGGGCCATACTCATCACCCAGGATCTAATAAGAAAGAATGAATTGCCGGATCGTCCAAGGCGCCTGAGTGGTAAGATCAAGGTCAAGCCCAGGTGGTATGATAGTTTCAGGTGGTTCCAGTCCTCAGATGGTTTCCTTGTGATCGGTGGACGGGATGCGGGTACTAATGAAGATGTGGTTAAGAAGTATCTGGAGAAACGTGATATCTTCTTCCATACTGAGGCACCGGGTTCACCTGCTGTGGTTGTTAAGACCGAAGGTAAGGACGTGCCGGAAACCACTTTAGAAGAAGCTGCCAGGTTTGTGGTATCCAATTCAGGTGTCTGGAAATCGGGTCGAGTGGAAGGCGACTGTTATTGGGTCACAGCAGATCAGGTGTCCAAGACCCCGGAATCCGGGGAGTTCGTACCCCGCGGTTCATTTATTATCAGGGGCAAGCGCAATTATATGAAGGCTATTGTAGATGCAGCAATAGGCATCCAGATCGAGGGCGCAGTGCGGCTGGTTGGCGGGCCGTCAAGTGCTGTTAAAAAGCTGGCGCAATATGTGGTAGAGGTTGAACCTGGTGAGTTCAACCAGAATGATATTGCCAAGAAAGTCTACAAGCTGCTGGTGGATGAGGTTGGAGACCGGCAGCTGGTGAAGTCGATCGCTTCGGCTGACAGGATCGCTATGATGCTGCCGCCTGGGGAGTCGAGGGTGAGGAAAGGATAGTATATTTGTTGAGACCAATCCAATTTGAATTAGATTCTAAAAAGTTCTTTTTGAACATTCATAGCATATTCAAATACACTATCAATATCACTTTCTATAGCTGCATTAACCGCTTCCTCAATAAATCCATTGCATCCATCAGAATCTCCAAGAGCATGAGACACCCTGGCTAATTCACTACATGTATAAGATAAACCTGTATTTTCCTTTTCTGAAATATATAGACCCTTTGCCTCTAGATAAATATTTTTAGCTTTTTCATATTCGTTAAGAATTCTCATTAAATCACCCAGCGATTGATAGGCATTTGCCAGCCCCAGGTCATCCCT
>DATKUV010000161.1:0-6592 GCA_035530415.1 Candidatus Nanoarchaeia archaeon
AAAAGAATATAAATATGTTCCTGGAGACCACCGTGTAGAGTGAAGGCGAGAAGGGGGCGGCAACAGTGCCGAAGAAGGGATTGGGGTTTGGTAATTTAAATAACTTCAAATATATATTTCCGGCGGCTCCGGCACTTACCGGCATAACATCTAATTTCCCAATCCCCAAACCGCCGATTAAATCGAAAAGCGCCTCCCCTATACCACAACATGCATTGAATGAATTATTAATATTGGTTTTTATGCAATTTTGTCGTTGCC
Organism: Candidatus Nanoarchaeia archaeon; assembly: GCA_035530415.1. Lineage (GTDB taxonomy): Archaea > Halobacteriota > Methanosarcinia > Methanosarcinales > Methanocomedenaceae > Kmv04. The sequence continues at coordinate 262 of DATKUV010000161.1, forward strand.
AGGACCTATTGAACCGCTCCTCTATGATCTGTATATCCCGTTTGTGGATATCTTCCTTGAGCGCCTCGATCTTATCGAAATGCTCTTTCAGATCCACTCCCTGCAGCTGGATCACCGGCATTTCACCGTCGTTTCGCAGGATGCCCTGGCTGGAGAGTTCTGCATCAGTGATCTGGCGGATGAGCTGCCCTTCTTCTAGTCGTTTGAGGAGGAGGGCTTCCTTGAAATCCCTGGGTTTGTATTTGAGCTTGAGTCTTTTTGGCTTGTTTCTTCCTCTTCGGGGTACCTGTCTTCGCCTTCGAATTCATAGTACCCCACTTTCATGCGTCTGGGTGAGATGCACAGGATGGTGTACTTGCCGCCGCCGAACTGTTCGAAGAGTTCTGTGGCGTCCTCGTAGGTGAGCTGTCGTAGATACCGACGGTCCGGATCTTGCCTGAATTGGAGCGGAAGGTTTTGTTGACGTTCCAGGACTGTTCGGGTAGGGTGTCTAGGTACTTGATGGGACTCCAGAGGGTTTTTGCTCTGGATCTTATGCCCAGTCTTTGCTTGAACTCGTACAGGTCGGTGATGTCTGTGATCAGGCCGGCTGGGGGGTGGATTGAAGGGGTTTCTTTTTTTAGGAATTTATTGAGGAACATAGTTTTTGGTTTCGGTCTTTTTTCGGTTGCTTATCGGTTGGAGTTCGGTAAATATTTCTGAAATATGACAATGTCAGAATATCTTAAAAAAAGATATATTGTAAAGAAAAGTTCAATGCTGAACCTAAAAAAATAATAAATTGTACAGACCAAGAACTCAAAAAGTATAAGGAGTAAATCTTATGAAAAGTTTAATATAAATATGTAATTAATTTATACTCTTAAATAGATAAAGTTGTAAAACATTTTCGAAGTATCAATGCATTAAAAAAAATAAAATAAATGACACCTGAAGAAAAAGCAAGGCAGCAGATAGACAAATTATTATCATTAGCAGGCATGACAATTCAGGATAGATCTGAGCTAAATCTTGGAGTATCCCTTGGTGTGGCAGTCCGTGAATTCCCTTTAGAAAACGGGGCTGCCGATTATTTGTTATTTCTGGATCGAAAAGCGGCAGGAGTAGTCGAGGCAAAGCCGGAGGGTACTACATTAAGTGGGGTCGCTGAACAGACTAACAAATATGTGACAAGTATTCCTGATAATCTCCCACATGTACATCTACCACTTCCCTTTTCCTATGAAAGTACTGGTAATGAGACGTATTTCAGAGATATTAGAGACCCAGATCCGCGCTCAAGAAGAGTCTTTTCTTTTCATAGACCAGAAACCTTGAAAGATTGGATGTATCAACCAGATACTCTCAGAATGCGACTTATGGAAATGGCTTCTATGCATGACTTGGAAGCTGAAGGTTTGAGAGTCTGCCAATTTGATGCCATCCACAATCTGGATCAATCCTTAGCTGAATCAAGACCAAGGGTTCTTATCCAGATGGCTACCGGAACAGGAAAGACTTACACTGCCGTTAGTTCCATCTACCGTTTAATTAAATTCGCAAATGCCAGAAGAGTACTGTTTTTAGTTGACAGGAGCAACCTCGGACGCCAGACAAGAAAGGAGTTCCAGCAATATGTAACCCCAGACGATGGCAGGAAATTCACTGAACTTTACAATGTACAGCACCTTACTTCAAATACCCTGGATCCTGTCAGTCGAGTGTGTGTTACCACTATCCAGAGGTTGTATTCAATGCTGAAGGGTGAGGAGGAATATGATCCTGAAAATGAAGAAGCATCACTGTTCGACCACTTACCCACTGACAGAACCCCAAAGGATGTTATTTACAATCCCCAGATACCTATTGAGACCTTTGACTTTATCGTAACCGATGAATGCCACAGATCTATCTATAATCTATGGAGACAGGTGCTGGAATACTTTGATGCATTTATAGTCGGGCTGACAGCCACACCATCCAAGCAGACCCTGGGTTTTTTTAACCAGAATCTTGTCATGGAGTACAATCATGAAAGGGCAGTAGCTGATGGGGTGAATGTGGGGTATGAAGTGTACCGCATCCAGACAGATATTACCGAGCAGGGAAGCAAAGTGGAGGCAGGTTATTATGTCGATAAAAGGGATCGTCTGACTAGGCGCAGGCGGTGGGAACAGCTGGATGAGGAATTCCAATATACTTCCAGTCAACTGGATAGAAGTATGGTGACAACTGACCAGATCAGGACAATTATCAGAACCTTCAAGGAAAAACTGTCCACTGAAATGTTCCCTGGCCGAACAGAAGTACCAAAGACCCTGGTGTTTGCCAAGGATGATTCACATGCTGAAGATATTGTTCATATAATCAGAGAGGAATTCGGGAAAGGTAATGAGTTCTGTAAAAAGATAACCTACAAGACCACTGGTGAAAAGCCTGAGAACTTGATAGCCAGCTTCCGCAATTCATATAATCCAAGGATAGCAGTGACCGTGGATATGGTATCCACAGGTACTGATATCAGACCTTTGGAATGTTTATTGTTTATGCGGGATGTGAAGTCCAGGGTGCTCTTTGAGCAAATGAAGGGCGTGACCCCGGACGCTCCCTGTAAGACCCATTTTGTGATCGTGGATGCGGTGGGTGTATGTGAGAATGATAAGACCGATTCCAGGCCGCTTGAGCGAAAGAAGGCGATCTCCTTCGAGAAACTTATGGAATCAGTTGCATGGGGCAACCGGGATGAGGATACTCTGACTTCACTGGCTGGAAGACTGGCCAGACTTGATCGGGCACTGGATGAAAATGATAAAAAGGAGATCAAAGAAGCAGCCGGAGGTAAGCCTTTAACACGAATAATCAACGATCTGCTGGATGCTGTTGATCCTGATAGGAAAGTCGAGAAGGCCAGGGAACTATTTGTAACACAAACGCCAACCGAGGAGCAGATTAGGGATGCTGCTGAGGTGCTGGTGAATGATGCATGTACCTCCTTCGATGATCCTGGACTGAGAAATACTATTATTAACGTCAAGAAACGAAACGAGCAGGTTATCGATGATGTGAGCCAGGACACCGTGATCTTTGCTGGGTTTGGTGAACAGGCAAAGGAGAAGGCGCAAAATGTTGTAAACAACTTCAAGCAGTTTATTGAAGAAAACAAGGACGAGCTTACTGCACTGCAGATCATTTATAGTAAACTATACGGCAGGCGCCATCTCACATACAAGGAGATCAAGCAACTTGCCGAAGCCATTGAAAAACCGCCATATAATTTAACCCCAGAGCTGTTGTGGCAGGCGTATGAGCAGCTGGACAGGTCGAAGGTGAAAGGGGCGGGTCCTCAGAAATTGCTTACTAATATCATCTCGCTGATACGGTTTGCGACAGGTGAGAGTGATGTGCTGGAACCGTTCCCTATTACGGTGGACCAGCGGTTTGAGAAGTGGATTGCAGAGCAGGAGAATATAAGGGATTCATTTACACAAGAACAGATGGAATGGCTTTCAATGATAAAGGACCATATCGGTTCGTCTATGAGTATAGAAATGGATGATTTTGAGAATGTTCCGTTTAACCAAAAAGGCGGTCCTGTTAAAGCGATGCAATTATTTGGTGATGGGTTGAATACAATCATTGAAGAGTTGAACAAAGCGCTAGCAGGATTATATTACTTTCACCTGTCTCTAATATAATGAATATATATCAAAAAAGGAAAGGTTATTAGAATGATAACAAAAAAAGAAAGAGCAGTACTCATTTTATTAAACAATTTCAACAAACTTTCAAAAATGAAATTAGTGAAAATTATGTTCCTAATGTCTGAGAAATCAAATTTTTATAAATTTGTGCCATACAATTATGGTCCATTTTCTTTCGAATTGTATCATGACCTTGCACATCTTGAAAGAGAAGGATATATTTCAATGGAAAAAGAATCCGTTTCGCTTATCAATAAAGACATTCCGCCACTTGATAATAAATTAAAGGTTATTGTTAACAGGTATGTCCGCCAGTTTTCGAATTTTGATGATTCCCAAATGATCGAACATACTTATTCTAAATATCCAGAATATACAATATTCAGTCAAATCGGTAAACGGATGGCTTATGAACGAGATTCAAGAGGATTAGTTACAATTGGATATGAAGGTAAATCCATTGATGCTTTCCTCTATGAGTTGATTTTGAATAAGGTCAATTTGCTAGTAGATGTACGAAAAAATGCTTATAGCATGAAATTTGGCTTCCATCGAAGCAAGCTGATAAATTATTTAGAAAAACTTGGCATCGATTATTTGCACGTACCTGATCTGGGAATACCTTCGGAATTGAGACAGGAACTTAATACATATGAGGATTACCAAGTTTTGTTTGCCGATTATAAAAAAGTACTTGATGATAAAGGCGATATACTCGAAAAAATTAAGGAGAATTCTAAAGAAAAAAAGGTTGCATTGATGTGCTTTGAGAAGGACCCGAAGTATTGTCACCGGGGGGTTATTGCTGACCGATTGAGGCGAGATGGTGTAGAGGTCTGTAATTTATGACCTGGGAAAAGAAAAGGGTGCTTGTGACCGTTAAGTCATATCCAGAGAGGAGCAAAAAGTATGGGGTTGTTGCATGTACAATGGGATTGACCGAAGAAGGGGAATTGATCAGGTTATATCCGATAACAATGGATGTTTTTTCGGGAAAAGATAAACTCAGAAAATATGACTGGATAGAAGTGGAGTGCAAAAAAGCTGAAGAAAAACTCAACCGAAAAGAGAGTTATAAAATCAGGAATGGGTCGTTAAAAATTATAGATCGGAGCCTTAGCACTGGTAAAATCAAAGGGAAAGTAAACTGGTATGAAAGAAATAAACTCATTTTAGAGCATGTTGCTCCTTCACTTGAATATCTTAAAAACAAATTTACTGAAGATAGAACTTCATTGGGTTTAATTAAACCTGTGGAAGTCATTGATTTTATTAAAAAAGGAAAACTCCAAATCTATAAAGACAAAAAGGAGTTTCAGCAATCACTTTTTGGTCCCAGCATGCCTGTGATAGAAGAAATTCCACATTTATTCAGTTACAGATTCAGGTGTTCTGGTTGTGCTGAAAAGAAGGAACATAATATTCAATGCGAGGACTGGGAACTTATGGAGTCCTATCGAAGGTGGGGGCAGACGTATCAGGATGTAAACGTGCTTTGGGACAAGCTGTACCAGAAGTTTTACACTGATATGCTTGATAAGGACCTGTATTTTTATGTTGGGACTTTTTCACAATATCCCACGTGGTTGATTATTGGTTTATATTATCCACCAAATGTTGTTGAAGTTCCTGAAAAAAGCGGTGTAAACCTGACACTTGGAGATTTTTAAGGTATGGGTGAAAATATTATTTCCCCACAGCTACCTAAGGGTTGGATTTTGTCTAGGTTAATTGAAGTTATTTCAGATAACCAAATTGGTATAGTAAAGTCATCTAGTGAACAAAATAAAATGGGTGATGGCGTAGGTTATATCAAAATGAATAACATTACAATGGATGGCGAAGTTACATTAGATAATCTTGTTTATGTCTTCCCTCAGGCCCATTAACGTGATCAAATGATATTCCCTGCCGCTAGGTTTGATGGACTATAGTTTCTGGATGTTCAGCAACCTGTCCCCCTTATCGATCATCTTCTCAAAATGCCGCAGGGTCAGCCTCTTCCCTGTCCTCTCGTTGATGAAAATTTGCCCCATCTCCCCACATAATGCCGCAGCGCTGGTATTGCCGATCAGCTTCATGGTTTTGGGCATGTGGCGCCTGGTCCGGCGGTTGTACTTGCCCTTGTGGATGCACAGGATATATCCTGTAGTCTGGGTAAATCCGAGCATTGGCGAGGATTTAGCTGAAGGTGATCTCGCCGGTGTTGCGGTTCCACAGCTCGATCCTGGACTCCAGGACCTCCCTGGGTCGTGGTTTCGTAGATCATCCTGAAGAAGAGCTTTTCTTGTAAGGGGATCTGGGGGGAGGTGGAGGACCGCGGGTGATGTGCGGGAATGAAGGTAGGATGTTATGCCGGGAAGTGCCGGAGCCACCGGAAATATATTTTTTATGTAATAAAAATTGTAGATGGGTGGCAGTCGGTCATCAGACCGACGTGGGTGGGGCTCGGAGAGCGCTGAAAAAAAATTCAAGATTTTATGTAACGAAAATCTATGTAAATCGCGTTAATCCGTGTCGATAAAAAAGAATTACTCTGCTCTATTTGTTTCTTATATTCCCTGCCCCTTCTCCTGCACTGATGCCCGCGCTGTCTATTAATTCAGGCATTGTGATTTACATGTTTGAAAAATATTTCCATTTATAGTGAT
>DATKUV010000162.1:0-11865 GCA_035530415.1 Candidatus Nanoarchaeia archaeon
CCAATGGCCCCGATATAATCATGGAATATAGCAATTCTCACATCAATCCCTCATACATATCCCGTAAATCCCCAATAATATTCTCCCAATCATATCCCTGTGCTTTCTCTTTTGCTCCGCCCGCCAGCCTCAACCGCAGGGTCTCATCCATAAGCAGTGTCTGTAAAGCTCCTGCAATCGCACCCGCATCCAGTTCCACAACAAATCCACATGTCTCATCAACCAGTTCAGCCGCTGCATTATGGACCTCGTCAACTGTAAGCACAGGTACACCACATGCGAACGCCTCCACAACCACCATGCCAAATCCCTCGCGACTTGATGGCAACACCAGTATCTTTGATGCCTTCATTCGTGCGATCACTTCTTTATACTCCTGGAACTCAAAGAACCTCACATTACTTTCTATAAGTTTATTCGTGCGGGCAAGTTCAATGAGCTGTTCTTTCTCGGGCCCATTTCCAATAATTATACACTTTATATCAAGTATCTCTTGCCTGACCAGTTCAACAGCTTCAAGCAGCACATTAACATTCTTCTCTTTAATAAGCCGGCCAACAAAAAGTACGTCACAGATATCATCTGATGGTACAATCGCGGAAATCTCGCCCAGGTGGACACCATTCGGAACAATATGGATCATTTGAGCATTCACCCCAAGTAATCCCAGGTCTCTTTTCGTCATACCTGACACAGCAACCACATTGGACGATAACTTTGAAATCAGACGCTCGACCAGTTTGCCCAGATATCCGACCGGGCCCATATATTCATTCCAGTATTCATCCCAGACCTCATGCCACGTAAAAACAGCAGGAGTCCGTCTGATAATAGACACGCATTTGACACTCAAACAAGAGAAATATGGGAATACGCTCACATCAATGACATCAAATCTGCTTTTAAACAGATGAGGGAGGAGCATGAGCGAATAAATTAATGCTTCTGATATCGAACGCCTGCCGTTAACATATAACTCTCGTGTGTTGCACACCCCATGCAAAACCATACCGTCCTGCTCGATTATTCCATCACCTTCCCACCATTTGACCCCAAAAAGATGAACCTCATCGCCGCGTTCAGAAAGACATTTTCCAACCTCGTATATCCGCTTTTCCGCACCCCCTTTCACCCACGGATACACCGCATCATACACAAACGCGATCTTCACACAGGTTCACCGGTCCGTATTCAAATCAAGCATCAGCACACTTAAGAAAATGGAGGTGAAGATCATTTGCAGTCCGATAGCGCTGAGTACCATAGCCATTACTGCAGATTCGATCTCCAACATTGATCCATAACCCGAATGTATCCATGTAAGCATTATCCTGCCTCCTAAAAATATACCAATTGCAACAAACATTATACCCACAAGTAGTTCTTTTTCAAGTGAATGATAATCAAGAAGTTTTTTGATAAAACTATCCTCACGTCCATAAATCCCATGAACGAAACCATATGCTTTGAGGTATAACCCGGTAGCCAGGATCTGACTCCCAATAACAAGCAGCATGCTGCCTAAAATGAACGAATGCAATTTGGTATCTTCCACATTACCTTTCATAATGATGGTTGTTGTTAGAAACAGACCAAGAAGGAATACAAACATTCCAGGGAATAAAATAAACGGTACTGGGCGATAAAGCATAATGAATCGCAGATGCCTCCACCCATCCTGGAAAGACCTAAGTTTAGAAGGTGCATCTCTAACAGAATATGTGATTGGTACTTCCATAATCCTCAAACCCTTGTCAGCAGCTTCAATTATCATTTCAGATGCCATTTCCATTCCATGGGCTTTAAGTTTCATTTTTTTGAGAGCATCTTTTGTAAATGCCCTCATTCCACAATGAGCATCAGATATATTTAATTTGAAACAAAGATTGAGAAGTTTTGTTAATATAAAATTTCCAATATATCGGTGAAGCAAAAACATTACACCACTTTGAATTTTTCCTTTTTATCGGCTACCAATTACAAAATCTGCTTTATCTGCTATCAGGGCATCAAAAAATTTTGGTAATTCTAAAAGATCATATGTATTATCCGCATCAGCAATTGCAATGTAGTCTCCTTTAGCATGTGATAATCCCTCAATATAAGCATTACCATACCCTATAACAGATTTAATTACAATTGCACCCATAGAACTTGCGATTTCAGCGGTCTTATCATTCGAGTTATCAACAACTATGATCTCCCCCTCACATCCAAAATCTTCAATAACAGCTAATGCTTTTCGCATACAAATTTCAATTGTTTTTTCTTCATTCATTGAAGGCATCACAATAGATATTAATGGCATATTCTGTCTTACAAAGCTAATATGTTACATATAAATTTTGATAACACAAATTATTTATTATTACTGCATTATTAATGCTCACGATGAATAAAGAGAAAATTATTCGTAAACATTATAAAATCATTGTTATTACTCTAATTTTAATTTTTGCTTTTTTGTTAAGAGCATTATCAATTTCAAAAGTTTTTGTTAATGGTAACATCCATTTTATCGGCTTCGATTCTTATTATCACATGAGGAGAATTTTATTTTCTTCAACTTCATTCCCTGCCAGTATTAATTTTGATACCTATTTAAATTTTCCTTTTGGGTTTGAAATTGGATGGCCACCTTTATTCGATCAAGTTATTGCATTATTAGCAATATTATTTGGCTTTGGCTCACCCGATATATTTATAGTTGAATTAACAGCAGCAATCTTCCCATTAATAATAGGAATTTTAACATTTATACCATTATATTATATAACTTCAACACTTTTTGACAAAAATGTTGCAATTCTAAGTGTTGGAATATTGGCAATATTACCAATACATATAGTCCATTCTTTATTCGGTGCTCCGGATCATCATATTATTGAGATATTGCTGTCAACTTCAGCTTATGCCTTTTTTTTAGCTGCAGTGAAAAGTTCAGATAACATCAAATTATCACTCGCAGATTTTCGGGAAAATGGTTTGGAATTGCCAATTGCTAAATCTTTGATGTATGCAGCGTGTGCAGGGATTATTTTTGCCATTTCTTTATTGACATGGCTTGGTTCACCGATTTTCGTTGGACTGATTGTCATTTATGCAATAATTCAATTCACGTTTAATCTAAAACAAAAAAGATCATCTGATTATCTTAATATAATTATAATAGTAACATTTATTTTCACGTTGATTTTGATTACACCCTTCATATTAAATGCAGTTCGACCAGGATTTGAATTAAGTGCTTTATATTTATCATGGTTTCAAATTATATTTGTTAGTTTTATGATTATTATTTCAATTATGTTAGGTCTTATTTCCAAATTCATGCATGAAAAAAATGTTGATTGGTTTTATTATCCATTATTTATCTCAGTATCAGCATTATTTGTGATAATATTACTTAAAAATGTCTTATCTTCACTTTATATTTCTCTGGTTTCCGGAATTTCATATTTGATTGGAAGTGGAAAAATACTGACAACAATTTCTGAAGCACAACCCCTGTTTTTCACGGACAACCTTTTCACTTTCACACCCATGTGGAATGGATTTGCATGTAGTTTTATTGTTGCCATGTTGGCTTTATTAATAAATGGCAAAAAAGTAATTAAGGAAAGCTTTCCACCCGAAAAGGTATTTTTTATTATCTGGACTTTGTTAATAATAGCCCTCACACTATTTCAGAGACGATTTATGTATCTTCTTTCAATTAATGTTGCAATATTAACCGGGTTTTTTATAATTAATATATTACCTGTAGCTACCAAAATAAATTCAGGCAAATTATTAAAAAAATTAAAAAAAGTGGAGGGAAAAACGGAAAGACACATTCCATATTGGAAAATAGCCATTATTTTTGGACTGCTTATTCTTCCTAATTTATATGTCAGTATATCAGCTGCAACTCATCCAATGGTCCCACCTTCAGATTGGGAAGAATCTTTGAATTGGCTTAAATATAATACACCTGAGACATCGTATTACAATAATGCATCCAGCACACCTGAATATGGTGTCATGAGCTGGTGGGATTACGGGAATTGGATAGTGTATTTAGGGCATCGTCCTGTGATAACCAATAATTTTCAAATTGGGGTGGATGAAGCAGCAAAATATTTTATTGAAACAAATGAATCAAAAGCGAATGAAATATTAGATGATAGAAATGTTCGCTATGTAATTACTGATTCTGAAATGATAGTAACAAAATTTTCATCCATATCGGCTATTGCAGGTGAAGAAACAAATACTTTTTTTACCACTGAAAAATTTATGGATGGTAATCTAATTCGTGAAAGAATTTCAGAAACTGAGAAAATGAAACATACCATGTTATGGTCGATGCATATTAATGATGGAGCAAATTTGGGTTCTATACGATTAATACATGAATCAAATACTACACGATCAAAAAACGCTACTGTCAAATCTGTTAAAATATTTGAATATGTAAAAGGTGCGACTATTGTCGGATTTGCACTTCCAGATGATATAGTACTTGCTTATACAAATGTAACCTCTAATCGTAATAGGACCTTCAGATATTATAATGTAGATAAAGCAAATGAAACTGGCTGGTATGAAATTCCGGTCTCATATTCTACTTTCGGGTCTCCATATTTAGACGTATCCGCAGAACCTTATACAATTGTTGTCTATAATAGCAATATTTCAAAAGAAATTTCGATTGGTGAAAATGATGTAATACTAGGTAACATCATTAGAAAAGATCTTATTAATAATTAATATGTGATGCGGACCTATTTCAACGTTTTTTCACATAATAATTTATTTATGGCATAAATTTCAGCATTTGTCTTAAAGCCAGTTCCGGAAAAATGAGTTCTGGATGCCTTAAAACCTGCGGTTTTCAAAGCTTCGATCAAATCGTCAATGGGTCCGGGAGATATTTTAAGTTTTTTAGATAACCAGTGCTGATCATAATAAGTAGGGATATTGAACTCTTCTTTACAAAGTGACACAATTTTGGCTGCCTGCCTCAATTTGCCTGGTTTTCTGTTTTCTAATTCATCCAGCACGATCTGGCAAAAATCCGGTTCCTGAATATTACCAAGCCACAAGGGCCCTGCAAATTTCATAGTTTTCTGGCACATTGGGCATTCGGACTCCAATTGTGGGACCAAGCCATGCTTCCATGTCCTAAACCCGCAATTGAAACAATGGGCAATAAATCCAAGTTCATCCATTGCCCCATCAGCGGCCTTGACTCCATATACAATTTCAACATAAGTCCTGACATAATGTCTGGTTGCATGAGTGAGCAACACCTTCATTCCTTTATCTCGGCGCGCAAGTGCCCGTGTGATGGCCCCTAATAGAATGCGTGCTCCCATCTCCCTGTGATATTCGGTATTTAATGGTAATGCTGCATACTTTCTGATCCCGGACTTTAAATGGGCGCCGCACAATGGTGCCGTATCAGTAGCAGTGACACACAAAAGACTGCGTGCAGACCTGGCAGCAGAATCCAGAAACGGCGCAGGGGAGCCGAAAGGATCTACATCAACTATATTATATGATTCCTGATGCAGCAAGGTATTGGCATTCTGATGGGATGTGGTACACAGATCTTCCAAAGCGTTCAGTTTAATATTATCATTAATTAATTGATATGCATCCTCATTCCAATCATTGAGATGACATCTCAGCCCGACCTCAGAAGCAATCCTTACACCCCTGATGCCTGTGGCTGCCATTACATCAACGTATGAATAATTATTGAGATCAGCTTCTTTTTGCCTGATAAATCCCGAAATCGACGCTACTGTAATATCCCGATTCAATTCCATTTCAGGATTATAAAAAACGGCTGCAGATGATGGGGGGAATGTTGATAAATCATCTGGAAGGGGAATTATTATCCGGACGTCCCCTTCACAGATGATCTTAGTCTTCATTATATTCTATACCACGGTAAGAGTCCATTTTTTGGCATCTGCTGGTTGAACATAGAAAGTATATGTGCCCGTTTCAGTAAATGTGTAGTTTACTGTTCTCATATAATTAAGAGAAGGATTCTCTTCCCACAGATTATCTTCACTTATAAGCACAAATCTTCTTTTCAATGTATCAAAATTTCTAAATGTAAGTGTCTCTCCCACATTTATTTCCATACCACCTGCTGGTAATATCTGATAAGCCGAAATTCTGGCAATATTGGGGACTTCAATTCCTTCTGTATCTGTATCTGTTGCTGTTGCTGTTGCTGTGGGTTCCTCAGTTGGTTCTACTGTTGGTTGTTCTGTGGGTGCTTGTGTTGGAGTCGCAGTAGGTGTTTCATCTACTGTAGAACCATTTTCTGCACATCCAGCTGCAAATATAGATATAGTCAATAAAGCTATGACCAGTATTATTGAAAAAATGCTTTTAGATTTCATTATATTTCCACCTCATAAAATCAATATTTTACTAAGTAGTTCTTCTTCTTAGCTAATAATATTATCGCAACCTTTTGGTAATTATTTTTCCCAATTACAGTTATCCTGATAATGTAGACATTATACAAATTCCGATCTTACAGTTGTAAATACCGGGCCGCGAATATCTATTTTCTTATTATTACCTGTAATATTCCGCTGCGCAATGGAGTCCAGGATAATATTCATCTCAGAGGGCACTTTCACTATTCTCACCCGCGTCAAGGTATTTTCCCCCTCAGAGTTTTCAATTTCTGATGCTGCCAAAGCTGCAAAAGCATCAATATACCTGAGATTTGAATTTGTGCCATTATTGAATTGCTTTTCGTATTTCGGTGAATCCGGCAGACCCAGAATATCTCCATCCAATACTAAGACACTGTTAAATGCAGCTGGTCCGCACAATTTAGTATTATCCTCTGGTTCAGTAACCCATACCTTAACATCCTTACCGCTGACTTTACCGCTCCATGCCAGGAATTCACATGGACTGGGTTCACTGCCCTTTTCATCACACACCCTGACTATAGCCCTTTGAATATCCCATCCTTCTGATGTTACCGGAGCCTTATCTACAGATATCATGCCAGCCAGTTCCTCATCAGACATTTTCCATCCGTCTTCATATACTGGGAATTGAGGATACGTAAGGGCCCGGACATCATTGGAATCATGCAGGATCATTGCAAGGCGCTCTACTCCTAACCCCAGGTTCATTACCGGATACGGGATGTCGTATTGCGCAAGGGCAGACGGTGAATATATACCAAAAGTGGCTACTTCGACCCAACCGTCACTGTATTTAGTGCTGCTGCCTATCAACCCGGGATGGTAAGCGAATACTTCGATCTGGGTATCAGGCACATAATATTTGCTCCTCTTCTCATCAGGTTTGAACCTGAATTTCTCAAACCCGAACTGGGTAAGTAATCCGGCAGCGACCGCTTTACCGTGTTCAACGGTTACTTCAGGGTCCATTATAACACAGGATGCTGAGAAATATGTCATTAACCGGGTGGCGTCTTCCTGCTGTTCACGCCTGAAGCACCGATCAACACTGAACAGATGAATTGGTGGTTTTGCCCGCTGTGCCATGGCACCGAGGGTAATGAACCAGCCCGATGTCATATGGCTTCGAAGGGTCTTATTTGAACTAATAGGAGTGAGTTCTTTAAACTCTGGAAAAACATGGTCGATCATTACTGCGACCTTTGAATCCGGGACATCCAGTTTATGTGAGATCTCAGGTACCAGATCATCTCCCTCTATTACGCCTTTTTTATATGAATGAAGTATCTGGCGTATGGTCTCGATACCAGCATCGTCTACAGGGATGATCTCTTTTATCTTAGTGATCTTTTCATCAGAAATTCCAACATTCGGTCTGGGCAAACCTGCAAGATAGAAACAGCGATCCAGTACAGCCAGCGCCTCATAACCGAATTGTTTATGGGTTTCTTTATCATCCACGATCAAGGGATTGGCCATTTCTTCGAATCCTAACCTAAGATAAGCTTCCCGTAATTTTTGGATTGTATCATATATGGGATGGGGTTTGCCAAAACCCAATTTAAATCTTGGATATTGGGTATGGATGTTCGGTTCTGTTATGTACTCTTTTCCCTGGTTCCAAGCAGTATCAAAATCCTCTTTTGCTGCCTTTTTAATTTTTTCCGGATCAAATCTCATGATAACGTACCTATAGGAGAAACAAATGTCAGCTAAATTACATCAACCTTATCATTAAAATGGCAATATATATCTTATTTTCATTATTATTTCAATTTCTCTTCAAGTCTTGTCATGGATTCATCTAATCTGGCATTACCAATAGCTATAGTCAAATCTCCTCTTGTCCTCTCTACAAGACTTCGTGCCACATCCCCTTTATGCCTTAATCCCTTGGATAAAGCATCAGGGAAATCAAATAAGATTATTGTTGAAAATATATCGTCCATTATTTCCAGATATTTTTCCCCTTCATAGGTTTTATCATTTCTGATCAGATCAAGAATAATGCGTCTGAGTTCTCCTACAACATCTCCCAAACCTAAAAGGAAAGCTGAATCTTCCACATTCAGTTCAGTAGGTTCTGGAATCCTATTTTCAGTTAAAATGTGATAGATAATTGCAGCTTCAGCATATTCGGTCTGTGCATTCTCAACAAATCCTGCATGATAAATATCGGGATGGACCTTTAGCAATGCTCGGATATCATCATTTAATTTAGAGACTTCTTCCATTAACTGTTCAGCCTCATTATATTGTCCTCTGTGGATGGATTTAATTGCCCTTCCGCTGAGTCTTATAATATTTCTGGAAAGTCTTAATGATTTTTCTCTAGCTTCATCTTTGTTCTCAAAGTTATCAAATAGTCTTGATGCGATTTTAGAAAGCATAACTGTTTATTTGATTATGTAATAAAAAAGGTTTACTAATGGGATACTTAAAAATAACCGATCTAATTAACTCAGTCCCCTTCTTCACCCATGTTCTTCCAGGATTTTTGAATCAAACGTATCCCCTGCTATGATTTCCTTTTCCACTTCACTGGGAATTGTTATCACCCCAAACTCATCGATGAATTTACGAATAATTCCTACTTTTGCAAGAAGAATTAAAATTGAAGCATTTGTAATCAAATAAAGTTATCTATTAAATTTTGGATAATTATAGCTTGAACCAGCCACCGCCATCGTTTGCACTACCAGAGGCGGCGGGCACTTATCTCTTCGTCCGGCAAAATTTGGGATAAGATTGCAGTCTGGTAACATGCACATAAAATGTTTAAGGATTATCCCATATTACAGCCGTCCATTTATGAATAATAGATCAAAAAATAATCAAACTAAACAAGCATCCATTTCCACAATGGTACATACCGTATTCCACCTTCCACCTTTTCCGTATCTTCAGTAAGCAGAATAAGGTCTTTAACTTTTGCCCCGAATTCCTCCATAAATTCGAGTAACGAATTTGTCTCCCTTTCAGCCGGCATATCGGTATATGAAACATTTAATGCTGTAAGAAAATTCTCATCATCACTGAAAACAAAGTCAACCTCTCCCCTGCTCTTCCAATAATACAACTCTTCACCCCTTCTTTTAAGTTCCAGGAACACAAGATTTTCAGCCAGACGTCCTTCATCCTTCGAAAACCTGAACGATACTGCATTCCTCAAACCGTTATCAGCACAATATACCTTGCGTGGATTGACCTGCTGCCTCTTTAGCGAATAGCTGAAAAAAGGAACAAGATATATCAGGTTAATATCCTCAAGATGTGAAAGGTATTCAATGATCGTCTCTTTGCTTACTGCAATATCATTTTTCACAGCCCTGTAATATGCATTTACGCTAAATTGTGTACTGATATTTGTTATCAAATATTTCAGTAGATTTTTAAGAAGTGTGGTGTTCCTTATTGAAAACCTCTCCACAATATCCCTGTAAATGATCAGCTCGAAATAATTCTTGAGTATATCCCTTCTCATCTCTTCTGATTCGAGCACTACCTCGGGATAACCACCACTGTAAAGATATTCGTCGAACAGATTTTTGACAAGATATCTTTTATCAGTGTACTCGAAATCCTTGTCAAGTATTATCTGTTTCATTCGCAGGAATTCTTCAAAACCAAGCGTGTACATTTGATAAGAAAGAGTTCTTCCCCTCAGGCTTGTCGCAATCTCCTGACTCAGTAGTTTTGAACTTGAACCAGTGATATAGATTTTCGCATTCTTTGTATCATCTATGCGCCTTATGAATACTTCCCAGTTTTCGACGTTTTGTATCTCATCAAAGAACAGGTACAGCATTTTCCCAGTATTTTCAGGATATAGCTCGTAATATGCCTCCAGAATTTCATTCAGATCGCTGCTTTGTAATGGCAGTATCCTGTCATCTTCAAAGTTGATATATAAAATCAGGGTAGGATCGATGTTGTTTTTGAGAAGATTGTATATCAGCTGGTAAAAATAGAATGTTTTCCCAGCTCTTCTCGTACCAACCAGGCTGATCACCTTGGTAGTATCAGGTATTACAAGCTTGCGTTCGATGAAATCGGGCCGGGCTGATTCATGGAATTCTTTGATGATATATTTGAAGGCTTCTTTTTTCTGCATGGTCTTGTATATAAGACTTAAAATACTTAAATTTGTACTTGTATAAGGGACCAACAATTATTATTGAGTATTTGCTCTTAGAACAAGGAAATATCAAACACCATGCTTAAGCCTCGACCGGCGGCTTGCACCCGTCCGATCTTCGGACTGTGTTAATTGCTGCTTCGTAGCTTCGATATAAGTGGTAAAGGGGTAAAGTAGAAAGTAGCTATGTTTCCTGCAGATTATTTTTCCCCTCCTTTTCGTTGAGCCTTCTGACAAATTCCTCTGCATCATTCCATGACATTCCTTCTACAGGCAGGTCATCACCTTCGAAATACGAAGTATTACTGCCCATGACCTCACGCCACTACTTCTGTGTTATTTCATACACTTTCATCTGACTGCGACCCCATCTTAAATTCGCCAGCCTTGATAAGCACGAACTCCATACCGATGGAGTTTGTGGCGGTTTTATCAGATACTGGTGAGGCAATGACTACTGCAGGTGTTTTTGTTACAGTTGGTATGGCGGTAGCGGTTCTTTTAGATGTCGGTGGAGGTGTTGCAATTGGCTTGACATCATCGGTCCCGGAAGTATTATCAGAACCCGGTACCAGCAGCCAATATCCAGCTATCAGCGCACCCAGCACAAGCAAAAGTGCCAGAAATTTAGTCAATGAATTACCTTTAGAGTCTTTCACTGAAGACACTGCAGTCTTCTGCACCACAGAATCAATAATATTTATTACCTGCTCCTTCTTGATAACACCGATCTCCCTTGCCGACTGCACTGTGCTGACCACATGCCTGAGATCTGCTACAATCTCGTTCAGAAAAATCGGGAGGCGGGGTATTGCTGTATGGTCCACCCGGATGTGGGAAGACCATGATGGCAAAGGCAGCTGTAAATGAATGCAATGCCGAATTCATCAATGTTGACACCAGTACCATTATGAGTATGCAGAAATACCACTTCAGGAAGCACTGGAAGGGAAAGAAGCACGTAAAATAACAATGAATGATTTTAGAGATGGCATTGGAAATCGACAATCTTCAATAATACCCTGGCAGCGGATGGCAATCACGCAAGTGAAGAAAAGTGGTGAAGAGGATATATTTAAAGATTTGATGTTGCTTGATAAATAAAAGACAATCCCAAAAATTAATATGAGTTTAACTATTAAACTACATCTCGTAAATATCTCAAACTAGCTGCCCCTTCCTGTATTGTCCTGGCCTCCAGTACGATCCTGGTATCAAGCCCATTAATTGAGCCCACAACCTTCCCCCAATCAACAGTCCCCTTACCCGCAGGAA
>DATKUV010000163.1:0-3135 GCA_035530415.1 Candidatus Nanoarchaeia archaeon
AGGGGGCCTGCGACCTCTGTGATTGTCTTATACTCTTTAGTCATTATTTAGCCTCCTCTGGTGCACTTGAATACAAATCACTCTGGAGTGACTTGAACTCAGTTTCCATTTTATCCATGACTTTTTGCAGTTCACCCTCAAAGTCTTCTTCAAAGCGCATTTTACCAATCTCATCTTTTGATTCCAGTTTCATGATGTCCTGGAAAAGTACACCTGAATCCAATGCTGATTGGGCTTTATTTGTGAACTCATTTATTGTTTCCAGCAATTTGAACTGCTTGGTCATAGGACAGAAAGTATCAATTGGATGGAATGCATTCTGCTGCAGGAAGATCTCTCTGATAAGCCTGGTGATCTCAAGTGTTAACTGCTGATCAGGAGGCAGTGCATCCGAACCCACTAACTGGACAATATCCTGAAGTTCAGATTCCTGTTGCAGGAGGTCCATTGCATTATCTCGTAATTTGACCCATTCAGGAGAAACGTTCTCATTATACCATTCAGTCAGGCCTTTTGAATATAAACTGTAGCTGTTCAGCCAGTTGATGGACGGGAAATGTCGCCTCTGTGCAAGTTTTGCATCCAGAGCCCAGAACACTTTCACGATCCTCAGTGTATTCTGGGTGACGGGCTCTGAGAAGTCGCCGCCGGGAGGTGATACAGCCCCGATAATTGTAATAGAACCGCCCATGCCTGCCAGTGATTCAACCAGACCTGCCCTCTCATAGAATTCGCTTAAACGGGCTGACAGGTAAGCAGGATAACCTTCTTCACCAGGCATCTCTTCCAGCCTGCTTGATATCTCTCGCATGGCTTCAGCCCATCTGCTGGTACTGTCAGCCATTAGTGCCACATCATAACCCATGTCCCTGTAATATTCAGCTATGGTAATACCGGTGTACACACTGGCTTCCCTGGCAGCTACAGGCATGTTACTGGTATTGGCTATAAGCACAGTACGCTCCATTAAAGGCCGACCTGTCTTAGGGTCTTCCAGTTCAGGGAATTCGGTCAGCACATCAGCCATCTCGTTACCCCTCTCGCCGCAACCGATATAAACCACGATATCAGTATCGCTCCACTTTGCCAGCTGCTGCTGTGTAACAGTCTTGCCGCTGCCGAATGGTTCTGGAATGGCTGCTGTTCCGCCTTTGGCTACAGGGAATAAACCGTCAAGGATACGCTGTCCAGTGATGAGTGGGATATTAGGTAAAAGTTTTTTAGTAACAGGTCTGGGTTTTCTAACAGGCCATTTTTGCATCATCTGGAGTTCGGTGCCGTCATTCAATATACAAATAGTATCTAAAACAGTGAATTTTCCACCCTTGATCTCATCTATGATGCCAGACACATTTGGCGGTACCATGACGCGGTGTTCCACGTTTTCAGTTTCCTGGACAGTTCCTAACACTTCTCCGCCTGAAACCTTGTCTCCGGCCTTGACAGAGGGTTTAAATTCCCAGAGTTTTTCATGGTCCAGACCATCTGCGGTCACACCACGTTCAATAAAATCGCCCATCTTTTCTTTCAGGATTGGTAGAGGTCTTTGAATACCATCATAGATACTCTTGAGTAGTCCTGGCCCCAATTCAACTGACAGGGACAAACCTGTATTTACAACAGGTTCACCAGGTCTGATACCTGCTGTTTCTTCATAAACCTGAACAATGGATTTATCCCGATTAATACCAATAACTTCTCCCATCAGACCTTCATGTCCGACTTTGACTACATCAAACATCCGGGTATTGATGCCCTGAATAGTAACTACTGGCCCTGATATTCTATAAATTTCTCCTTTCATTTCCACAGATCAACACCTACTGCTTGCTTTATTTTATCTCGTAAATTCGTACTTTCACCTGCACCGCCAATTGCTATGGTTGTGGGTGTGACCAGTTCGTCCAGTGTGATTTGTAACTGTTCAGGCAAACTGGTAAGATCATCATTATGTATAACTAAAATTCCCACGTCCCTTTCTTTAAGTACTTTCTGTACTTGAGGCACCAGGTCATCGTTTCCATTTGTTTCAAAAATATTCTTGATTCCAGCTAACCTGAAACCCATAGTAAAATCACTATTTCCAACTACTGCAATTTCCATGGTTACATCACCAGATGTTTCTTAATAATTTCTTCAGGCAATGCCGACTCTTTACCTCGCACAATTATCCTGATATTGTTTATTTCCATATTTTTGCGAAGCATGTAATCATATATTGGAAGAATAGAAAGCGGATAATAATGTGACACTCTTGATGCATATCCAATAGCATATTTATCAAGCACAGCTTCTACATCCATCAGGCTTGGCATATCCTCTTTGACCACTTCTGAAAGATCATTCCAATACACATGATCTTCAAGAGCCTTTAAGAAATCTGACCAGGGTAATGAGGCCAGACGGTTCAGGTCACCATTTTTAAGTTCCATACCACCCGGTATTAACAGTTCCATGATCTCATCTTTAGTCAGATCTGCTTTCTTCGTCCTGAACAGTGTCTTTAGATTTTTCAGATCAATCTCGCTCTTGATATATTTGAGGCTCAGCTTCTCGCCTTTTGATTTACCTATCGAGGCCAGCAGTCTTGAATAATATAGCTTATCAAGACTATTCTCAACATCTGATAGTTCCCCGGTTTCATAAGCAGCTATAGCAGAATTATAAGGGGTATAAGCAAGAGCACTCTTAATTTCCTGAATGGAATCCATGTTAGCTATGTCTGTAAGTTGACGGTATCCCAATTGTCCGGCAGCTACTACGGCTTCCAGAATCTCATCAGCAGAAGCACCATAATATTTACCTCTCAGAATTGTCTTGATATTCCAGATATCCCAATAACGCAGATATTCTGTGATAAGGTAATTAGGTTCGTCCTGGGAAACACGTATCAATTTCCGGTACGTTCTGGCCAGGTTCTGGTTCAGGGCATGTTCCAGTAGATCAATACCGCTAAACCGCTGGGCCAGTTCATCCACATCCTGTTTGTATTCAGATTCACCGATGAACCTGGTAATCTCTACTATTTCCATGTTCATCATTTTTGGATAAACTTCCCTGGCCATCAGTTTACTTTTCATGGCCCTGACCCTGGCTGTGATATACGCGTATTTTTTGCTGCCACGCCTAGTGAAA
>DATKUV010000164.1:0-4363 GCA_035530415.1 Candidatus Nanoarchaeia archaeon
CTCACCTATTGACTATGTACCGCGTTTCTGTTCAGGACTTACCCTGCATGGAGAAGTACAGTCCAAGGCTGTTGAGATCCTCAGGCAGGCGGCAGAGAAGGAACTTACTTCAGGTCGTGGACCTACTGGTGTCGCAGCAGCGGCCATATATATCGCCAGTATCCTTTGTGGGGACCGTAGGACACAGCGGGAAGTGGCAGAAGTGGCTGGGGTTACTGAGGTTACTATCAGGAACAGGTACAAGGAACTGGCCGAACAGTTGGATATTGAAATAATATTATAATGGAATTAAAGACATTATAAGACATTATAATAGACTGGAAGGCATTTTCTGGCCTTCTTGTAATATTTCATAAACTTATAATGTTAGAGATACTTAAAATGTTAGGTATCGGGTTCTTTGTGGGCCTGACTGGTGCTCTTGTACCAGGACCGATGCTTTTCGCTACTATTGAAACATCCCTTACCAAGGGGTGGCTCAGTGGTCCAAAAGTAGTTTCTGGACATGCATTGATCGAGATGCTGATTTTTGTACTGATAATAGCAGGTTTTTCTACCCAGGCAGCCCAGGGAGCTGTACTGTGGATATCCATAGTCGGTGGCGCAGTACTGGTGTTGTTTGGGATAATGACTATCAAGGAAGGAAAACATGCTAGCCTGTCTGGTGGGGACAGTGTGTTTAAGAGTCCGTTTGCAGCAGGTGTTATCACATCGATATCCCACCCATATTTCTGGTTATGGTGGCTGACTGTTGGTGCAGGTTTGGTTTTGATGGGTCTGGAAATAAGCCTGGTAGCAGCCTTTATTTTTTTGTTAGGTCATTTGATGGCAGATTTGAGCTGGTATACGTTAGTGTCTTCTGCTTTTAGCAGGGGGAAATCTTTGATGTCTGAGGGAACGTACCAAAATTTACTGATGGGATGTGGTCTGTTCCTTATGGTATTCGGGGTATGGTTTATGACCAGTCAATGGCTTTATTAATTCCCCATGAATCAAATAATCTTCAATGTACCATGACCTTTAGAATAATTCTGGCAGCACCCAACATGTGCCCGGCCTTTGCCTTTGTTGCCATTTTTCCAATTAATATCGACGGATGGTCGATATCACCATAGGTATTGATCAATTCCAGCACTTCGGGTTCCTTGAAAAAACTCATCAATTCATTAAAGTCCTTATCATCAAGTTGGCCAAAAACTCGATGTATCCGCATACCTATACTCAATTCCCGACCAACAGCTTCCCGCCACAACCTGTCGTATTCTCTCAATCTGGTGCCAGAAGTCTCACCTTCCAGTGCAGCATTTCCAGCTACATCACCTGCTATCTTCGCACAGATGGCTCCCATATACACCCCACCGCCTGATGTGGGTTTAACCTGCCCAGCCGCATCTCCTGTGATAATGATGCCGTCAGTTACTGTACTTGACTGGGGACTTAAAGGAATGTATTTTACTAGTATATCTGAACAGTTCTGGACGGTCCGCTTCTGCATCCTTGGATTTTGGTGCAGGAATTTTTTCAGGTGTTCATATGCGCTTAGCTCTGTTCTTGCCGGGTCTATACATAACCCTATCCGGGCCGTATTCTCATTCACAGGTACAGCCCATGCAAAGAATCCAGGCACATCAGAGCCCAGAAACACCTCCACGTGATCAGTATCAACAACATCATAAGCTGTTTCAATCTGTATCCCGGACAGTACTTTTTGCACCTGACCCAATCCACTCCATCGGGCGATACTGCCCTGCACTCCATCGGCACCAATGATTACTTTTGCTGAAATGTCCAACTTAGTGCCATTGCTTAAAACTTTCAGTACCTTGTTATTGTCTGAATCAATTATCCCAATGGCTTTTGTTTTCATCATGATATGGGCTCCAGCCCGGGAGGCATGTTCTAACAGGGCCCTATCAAATATCTTCCTGTCAATTACGTATGCTCTTACTTTTTCGCCACCTATAGAGATGCTGGTCCCATCAGGTGCGAATATGTGGGCACCTATTATCTCCTGGTAGATCCACCCCCTCGGTTCCACTTCACATTCATGAAGGGTCTTACTGCTTACCAGTCCCGTGCATTGTACTGGAGAACCTGCTGCACCATGTTCTTCAATGATCAGTGTCCTGGCACCCGTTCTGGCAGCATACCTGGCAGCCATGGAACCGGCTGGTCCGGCACCTACCACTACCACATCATATTCAATCAAATGAAACCTCACCATTTCTGCAAATAAAAATATTTATGGGGCGATTAGCTCTCCTATGCAGGGCAGCTTCGGGAATATTCTCATGAATCTTTGAAATAATGTCCAGGGTATTCTCATACACCTTAATACCGTTTTGATCAGCTTTTTTGTATATAATTCGGGGGATTGTCATTATATCTGTCCCCTCTTTGATTATTATAGATAGAGGAGACTGAAGCTGCTCCCACTCCCTTAACGTAGCTTTGGCCCTCTTTATATTCTGGCGTGCCCTTTTTTCTATAATACTTACATTTGCCCGGGTTGTTTTTAGCATAACTGCTATCTTGTCCTGGGTATATCCCTGCAGGCGAAGCGCAAGTATCTGTTTTTGCCGGTCTGTAAGGAATGATTCCTCTTGAGGCATAGTTCAATATCTGTTTCCAGATTTTAATAACTTTGTTTATAGAATCTCAAATATAAACGGTTTTGAAAAAAAATGACAAAAAAAAGAAGGGCATTATGCCCTTGTATCTACTCAGGTTTATCGTATAGTTTAGTCTTCTTTCTATAGGCTCTTTCCTTTTTGGCATGAGGCTCTCTGTATACCGAATCGTTAGCCTTTTCGATCTCCCTGGCTTCAATTGCCAGCTGTGCTGCAGCTCTCATCATCTCATGACCGGCTGCTGCTGTAAGGGTTACCTGTTCAACCTCTTTTAGCATAAAGCATGCCGGGAAGTTGACTTCTGCCACCTTGTCTGCCATATGCAGGGCAGCCAGTGCCTTTGCCTTTGCATAGGGATTTTTGATTCCTGCACTCTCCACTGCCTTTTGTGCAGTTACCAGGATATGCGGCAGTTCCAGGTCCTTACCTGATTTACCTGCATCGGCCTGATCAATGACAGCATCAAATGCGTTGGCGATCAACCTGACAACTCCGCAGGTAGATAATACCTTCATTGCATCGCTGTTGAAACTGGCCATCTCCACAGGGTCAAGGAATTCCCTCTTTGCACCGATCAGTGGATCTACCTTCATGATTATATAACCAAATCCGGCATCCTGCAGTGCTTGCCTGTCCTCTTTCTTGGTTGGCCCGTCTGAAACAACAATTAATGGTTTGTCCTTCCAGATCTCCCGTGCTAATGTTGGACCGGGTGCGGATGAATTAGGACTGATCATAACATAGAAATCAGCTTCATATTTTTGGAAGTGTTTTGTATGTTCTGCTTCACCCTTTCCCATCTTGGCTCCTGTACCAAATGACCTTACCTCTATTCCCTCTTTATCAGCGATCTCGTCAAGAACGAGATCAATTACCTGGGACATTCCCAGGTTTCCCAATTTAATAAATCCTACTTTTACCATAATGGATCACGAAATAAAGATTAAACGATGGACTTATATGTTTTTTGGAATTGTTCGACAAGATTTACAAAACAAGGTATATACTTAATTATTAATATAGAACATTATTTACCAAAATCTTATGCTGAAACAACTGTATTACAATCCAGGTGATATTAGTTGGTAAGGGTACTGGCAACTGGAACCTTTGATATATTGCATCCGGGACATCTATTATATCTAAGGGAAGCAAAAAAACTGGGCGATGAGCTGTGGGTAATTGTAGCACGCAATTCAATGGTAAATCATAAATCAAAACCAATCCTCCCTGAAAATCAACGACTTGCTATGGTCAGTGCCTTGAGAGTAGTAGACCATGCAATGCTTGGGGATGAACAAGACATGTTCAAACCGCTGGAAGAGATCCATCCTGATATCGTGGTACTGGGGCATGATCAACATTTCAATGCTGAAGAGCTTGAAGAAAAAATGGTATCCAGGGGAATTTATGCTAAGGTTGTCAGGATCAGTTCATATCAAGCCTGCAGCAATTGTAGTACGGGTTCGATCATTAGATCGATACTGGATAGATCGAAAAGATCATAACTCAGGAAAAACGATCTCAAAGGAATTATTTTTCTGATGTATTAAATTTGGGTCATGTCCCCGATTTACTGAACAGGCATTCTGAACGTTAATAATTCTTTCAATGTCCAAATATGGTCTGTAAGTTTCTGAGCCATAGCGGGTGTCCTTTGCAACCATCTTTTGTTCCCACAATTAACCTTTAATCTCAGTGATTTATGCGGTTTAACAAAATTATACCATGCC
>DATKUV010000165.1:0-4871 GCA_035530415.1 Candidatus Nanoarchaeia archaeon
GAGAAATATAAAAAAGCTTTAGAGATTGATCCTGATTATGTCTATGCCCATCACAATATAGCAGCCATATTTTGGAAACAGGGAAGATATACGGAGGGAAGGAGAGTATGGGAGAATGCCATAAAGGCATATAAACGGACAGCAGAAAAAGCAAAGGAAGATAACAATGCAGACAATTTTCTATATTTTGGCTTGGTGCAGCGTAAAATTTTCAGTGAGTTAGAAGAAGCAGAGAATATCTTTAAAGAAGGACTGCTCCTTGACCCCGATCATATCGGCATTCTAACAGGTCTGGTTGACCTATATCTTGAAAAAGAAAAATATCTCATTGACCGGTTTCTTGAGAAAAAAGAGGAAATGGCTGATGAAAGGACCTCAGCTCACCTGATTGTCCTGAGAACAACGAATAAGGTGAAACGCCTCCTGGAAGATGTCCTTAAAAAGACTGAGTCAGAAAAACCTCAAACCCTGCCGTGGCTGGGTGATGAGTGGACTGCAGCCCACTGGAGGGGACGTGAAGAATACGGGAAGGCCGAACATCTCTTAACAGACAAGCTAACAAAGGGAGAGGAAATTGATACCCTGCTCATGCTTGGACAGTTGCTAATTGCAATAGAGAAATATGAAGATGCTGAGAAATATCTGCTAAAAGCTGTCGAACAGGACAGCGAATCAGCACAGGTCCATGCCCAACTGGGAGTCGTATATTCAAAGAAGGAATTCTATAAAAAAGCCATCCGTCATTTCAAAGCCAGTCTCTGGCAGGAACCTGATGATCTTACAGTACGGAGCAACCTGGCAGAGGTATATTTGAAAGCTGAAATGCATGAAAAGGCTGAAACTGAATATAAAAAGATATTGAATATAACGCCATATCATGTGGAATCACTCATCGGAATGGGGGAAGTCTGCACAGCCATGGCAGAACAGGGGGAAAGGGACCATTACGGCCAGGCGATACACTACTATACTGATGGAATAAAAATCGGTCAATCTGAAGATGGTTCGAAAAAGCTTAATAAAAGGGAATTGGCAGCTGTGCTGTATTCCCGGGGATATGCCAGGACAAAGATGTACGAAGAATCCAGGGACGAAAGCATGTTGCACCTGGCCCTGAAAGACTTCAGAGAGTGTAAGAAAAATGATCCCGAATATCACAAGGCAGGACGTGCCATAATAAAAATTGAAGATAGGCTTACAAGTTTTTCCCCCGAGAATATCAGGGAAAAATGGGGGCCGTTTATCATTTCCGGCTTATCCCTGCTGGCATTTTCACTGGGACAGGTAGGCTTTTTTTATTACAATATGATAAGTGTAGAGTACTATATCCTTCTCACTTTTGGCTATCTGCTGTTTATGGTAGTTGGTCTTTATCTGCCGCAGATACTGAAACTAAAGGTTGGAAGTATCGAGCTGGAAAAAAGTACCGTGGATCAGATACGAACCAGCGGTACACTTGAGATTTCCAAATAGGTCTGTGATAACGTCCGGGTATACATGAATACCTCAGACCTTACACATTTATGGAATCCAAGATCTCGTTATTCAGTCCCGATATTTTGCCAGATATTCGACCCGCTCTTTATTCAGGGTGTTGACCATTTCAGCGATCTGCTCATCAGTGTAATAAGTACTTGGATCGAGGCGCTTCATATCCACACCCTCGACCTCTTTCGGGATCTGTGTGCCAAAATAAGGATTATCGATCCATTCGATAGTACCTCGGGAAATGTTGCGGATAATGGCAGCCATTTCAGGTATCTTGATCCTGTTGACCGATTAAACCCCGAACTCAGAGTATTTTAAAGTAAGTTCCGGATTCATAATGGTGATATATTATCACCATATTTCTCCTGTGCTGCAATCAGTCTCTTCTTTTGCTCTTCCAGCACCTCAAATAATATCTGTGGAGTATCAGTTACTTTTGTCTTGTAGAAGTCCTCTACTCGATCGATCTTGGCTAAATTTTCCGGTACACGCACAGAGAATTGATTAACATAATCCTCTTCAGAATAGTCTTTATTAAGCACTTCGTTAAACAGCTTATTAAGGTCTTCATATTTTGGTATGAACCCGGTGGGCATCTCTATTGCTTCAACTTCGTTATGTGAACGCAGTTCCATCCATTTAAGCCACACCGCCTTATCTGTTTTATCATTCGTGAATTTCCCTTCTTTATCTTTCAGGAAGTAATTAACAGAGAATATTGGCGGTGGATTATTCAATTTAGCACCAAAATCCAGATGACTCTCTATGTATCTACCAATAGGTATGGACAGGAAATCCAGATTTGACATAGGATTGATTTTTCTAACACCTTCTTTTCCAAGTGTAGCAGCGGTAGTTTCAGATTCGAGTGCGGCACCCATGGTGATAAAACCATGTACCCAATCAAAAGATTCCTCAACAGGCACTTTTGTGTCCGAATCCCGTCCGCCGTATATTATCCCGCCTACCAGCACACCTTCAGGATCGTTGAGTTTTGGATCCATATTATCTAATAATTGCAGATCAAGCGTGAACCTGGCATTCGGATGTGAAGTCAATATAAAATTACCATTTTCGTCTTTCTTTCCAGGTGTCCATTCCCCGACATAATTGAACCCTTTTTCAGGCTCTTCACCATCTTTGCCGATCCAGTGGACGCCTTTCTCTTTAGTGACAAGTACATTTGAGAATATCACATCTCCCGGGTTGTGGAGCACTTTCCAGATCAAGGGGTCGTCTACTGAGTTTACGCCCTGTATTACCCCAAACATACCGCTCTCTGGATTGACTGCGCGTATTACGCCATCTATATTCCTGAGATAGGCGATATCATCACCAACAATAGACTCCCCAGGCAACATTGAAGTAGATGTTTTTCCACAAAGTGAAGGGAAAGCACCAGTAAAATAGGTTACCCGTCGGGAAGGGCCATGCACACCCATTATAAACATGTGCTCGGTAAGCCAACCTTCTTTTGAGGCCCTTTTAATCGCAGGACGCATAGCTAACTTTTTGAGCCCTATTGTATTGCCGCCATATTGTGTATTCGTACTAAATACAATCTCGTCTTCAAGATCAATATAAACCCGGCGTTTATCAATGTTCTTGGAAGTCTTTCTCTCATCCAGCTCTCCCGCTGAATGTACAAACTTTAAAAAACGTGCTGATCGCCCCAATCGTATGAACTCTTCATATCCCTGCCTGTATAAGAGATCCTCTGAGTGCGCAACATAACCTGAATCGGTAAGTTGAACTGCGGGTATAGAGAATTGTGAATTAAGCGGTCCCAAACAAAAGAAACCTATAAACAGCTGGTTTCCCTGCATTATGTCTTTCATAATCAGGTGAATTTCTTTAAGACCCTCACTACGGTCCATAGCATTAATGTTTTGTCCTAATTCAACACCTGACGGCAAAAGGTACTTGGAATTATCTTTATCCCTTGCCTGGTCATGATAACTATCAAAATGATATGTATGCCCTTCTACAGCAAGCTCCACTTCCTCTCCTGCTTTAATCGACTCTTGCTTGACGTGCCGGATATCTTCGGGTGAATCTGTGCACACAAATATTTTCTCAGGGTTGAAAAGCTCAATATATTTTGCAATAAAGTGATATAGCTCAGGATTATCTATTTTAACGAGTTTCTGATAATTACTCTCGCCTAGCCTTACTTTTAACCTCTCCAATGTTCTATTATCTTCCGTATTCATCTTCAACAACCAATCCTAATGAAAATACATCGTTATTAAATATATCGTTGAAGTTTTCAAACCTCCACGACCATATACAAAAAAAATAAAAGATAAAACCGTAGAATTATTTTTATCTATTTTATTCAGTAAGAATATTAAGTGACGATATAATTTTAATACCAGATCCTGTTAAATAATATATCTGAAAATTACCATCACGACGGGAATCCACTATCCCAGCCTCTTTCAATAATTTGAGATGGTATGAAAGAGCAGAATATTTATAATCAGTAATTTCCACCAGTACACATACACACAGGTCGCATAGTTCCAGAGCTTTTAGGATTCGAACCCTTACAGGATCGGACAAGACCTTAAATAATGATGAAATGGGACTCACATCTTCATGCATCGCTTTTTTTACTTTTTCTTCCAGATCGGGTGAGAGTTGATATGGGATGGTGTTTTCTTCAAAGATTTTCAGGGGTGTTCCAGACATGATCGCTAACCTTGTTATCTATGTTTAGCTGTAAATAATCTTTGCAGCCATTAACACCAGGATAATGCCGAATATTTTCAGAACCATCTTTGATTCTATGTGCGAGACCATTATCCGGGAACCAATCTGTGCACCTATTAATGCCACTATTCCAGTATATGCCATGAACGCGGGATCCATGTTGCCCACACCTACATGACCTAGCAGACCGGAAAGGGACGTAAAAAATACAAATACAGCAGAGGTTGCCGAAGCATTCTTTGCTTTGAATCCAAGTATTAACAGTAAAGGTACGGCAAATACTCCACCGCCAAGGCCCAACAGACCGGCCACAAAGCCGATAATCATTCCTGACATTCGTGCTATAAGAATGGTTTTGTTAGTAGAGGTTCGTGTAATTAATTTTGGTTTAAAGGGTATAAAAATCCTGACGCCAGCTATTATCAGAACAACTGCAACAGGATCAGAATGATATTATCGTTCAGGAATTGGTTTGTATATGCCCCCAAAGGCGCAAATAAGAGAGATGTTATTATCAATGGAGATGCGAAGCCAAAAGAGACCATTTTCTTTCTATAATAAGTCACTGAAGCCGAACCGGATGTGATGCAATTGAGTAGCAAAGCTGTGGGTATGGCAATTTCAAGAGG
Organism: Candidatus Nanoarchaeia archaeon; assembly: GCA_035530415.1. Taxonomy (GTDB): domain Archaea; phylum Halobacteriota; class Methanosarcinia; order Methanosarcinales; family Methanocomedenaceae; genus Kmv04. The sequence goes on from DATKUV010000165.1 coordinate 4,833, forward strand.
AATTCCAAGCCAATAGAACAGGGGCACATAAATAATTGC
>DATKUV010000166.1:0-7421 GCA_035530415.1 Candidatus Nanoarchaeia archaeon
TGCACTTGATAAAATATTCGGACGAACAGCCCAGATGACTGTACTTGAGAATCTTATAGAACATCAGAATGATTCAACATATCTTTCAGGTATTGCTGAAGAAACTGGCATATCCCATTCCAGTGTGGCTCGGGTAATAGACCCTTTATTGGAAGCAGATATTGTTATCGAAAAGCGCCTGGGAAAACAGATACGCACATTCAGGTTGAATATGGATAATAAAACAACAAAATTAATACTGGATTTTCATACAAAACTTAACAAACAATTGAAATGAACTGTACTGGCTGTCTAAAATCCAATTTCAAAAAGCAGGGACATTCAGGAGACCTTGTACCTTTGGTGCATTGGTCGTCATTTTATGTGTATCAACTTAAATCAATATTTTTTAGAATCATTTCATAAAACCAGGCAGCTTACACTTGAATGAAATAAATAAATAAATTTCTTATCCAGGTATATTAAGAGGTGTGAGTGCATTCTGGATGCATTTAATGAAAATTAAGTTGAATAATACAAAGTTTACTAAATGGTTTATTAAAATATGCGGGGGGAGGGATTCGAACCCTCGAACTCCTACAAGACTAGGCCCTGAACCTAGCGCCTTTGACCTGGCTGGGCGACCCCCGCATTAGGGATTTTTTGTGCTATTGAGCATAGCGAAATGCATAATTGGCTTGAACCTTTGCAAAGTTCAAATGCAGCAATACCACATTGGTTTTTCTAATTCATTTTATGCTTCATTAATTTATCGCTCTTAAAGAGGAACTTTCCCACAGATATTTTCATAATAATAATAAATAAATGAATAATATCAAGAATTATATCTTTAATTCAACCTTCAATCTCGTTTTTTATAATATATGTGCCTTTATTTTGAACCAAGCAGCTTAATAAGCAACGCTTTCTGGGCATGCAACCGATTCTCAGCTTCATCCAGGATTGCAGAATATGGTCCCGTAAGTACTTCGCTGGTGATCTCTTCACCACGGTGAGCAGGGAGGCAGTGAAGCACCATACAATCATCCTTGGCAATATCTACTAATGCTTCATTGATCTGATAGTTCTTCAAATCAAACATTCTTTGCTCTCTCTCATCATCATCACCCATGGATATCCATACATCTGTGTATAAAACATCTGCATTCTCTGCTGCATCCTGAGGACTTCGCACGATCTTGACATTTCCGCCCATATCCCTGGCCTTTTGAACTATATCATCATTGGGTTCATACCCTTCAGGACATGCAACATTGATCTCCATCCCTGTAATTGCTGCTGCTAGTATAGCAGAATTGCATACATTATTCCCGTCACCGATCCATGCCAGCTTCAAACCTTCGAATTTCCCCTTATATTCCCTTATTGTCTGAAGGTCAGCAAGCAGCTGGCAGGGATGCTCGATATCAGACAACCCGTTTATAACTGGCACCGATGCATATTTGGCCATTTCTTGGAGGGTCTTATGACTGTTCACCCGTGCCATTATGGCATGCACATACCTGGACATAACCTGAGCTGTGTCTCCAACAGTCTCGCCGCGTCCCAATTGGAGGTCATGGTAATTAAGATACAGTGCATGACCTCCAAGCTCTGCCATTGCAACCTCAAAAGAGAGACGCGTCCTGGTCGATGATTTTTCAAAAACCATTGCCAAACTCTTGCTCTTAAGCATTTCAACAACCATACCTTTGGCTCTTTTGGCTTTAAGGTCATCTGCTACATCAAGCAGTTCATTGATCTCATCTAAAGATAGATCATTAATAGATAATATATTTGCCAAAAATCTTACCTCCAGAATTACCTAACTGTGTTAGACAGCAGGTCTATTTATCATTATCTCCGCGCAGGGCTTTCATGTGGTCTATACGTTTTTGTATCAATTCCTTTTTGCCAATATCATGCCTGCACTCCAGAGGACCGGAAATATTAGAAAGGGCCGTCTCAGCAATCTGTTCTGCCTCTGTGATAGTCCCTGCCATCCCTACTACAGCAGCTGCCCGTGATCCTGTGGTATATACCACGCCTTCTTTTTCATAGACGCTGGAATAAAACAACAATGCTCTGCCAGTATCACCCACATTAATAGGCGCATCTTTAGTCGGGTTCTCCGGATAACCTGCAGGAACTGCGTACTTACATACAGTAGCCATGTTTGAAAAACGAACATTAAGAGTATCAAGTGTCCCCGTAGTCACTGCTTTCGCAACATCAATAAAATCAGTCTCAAGTAGTGGCAGAACATTCATTGCTTCCGGATCTCCGAACCGGGCATTGAACTCAATTACCCTGATACCTTTGGCGGTCAGTATGAACTGGCCGTACAATATTCCGTGAAACTCTTCACCTGTATCTTCTTTTACCTTGAGAACAACATCCTGCATGATCTCTTTTGCTTCTGAATAATCCTGCTGGTTCATGAAAGGCAGAAGAGGACCAGCATCATTATAAGACCCCATACCACCCGTATTTGGTCCCAGATCGCCTTCAAAGGCACGTTTATGGTCCTGGACAGCTGGTGCAAAGGCCAGATGCGTACCATCCACAAATGCCTGAACAGTAACCTCCTCACCTTTCAGATTCTCTTCAATAACAACAATATCATTCTTTAGCAGTTCACTCACATATGCTTTGGCTGCATCAACATCAGGCAGCTGGTCACCCATGACCTTGACCCCTTTTCCACCAGTAAGGCCGGCCGGTTTTACTGCCACATCCCCCAGTTTATCCACATATTTATGGGCATCTTGCTCCTGTTCTGGACCAAACACCTGGAAATCAGGCAGACCTGCAATATTGTATTTCTGCATGAATTTGCGGGTCCATGCCTTATCGAATTCTAATTTAGCAACAGCTCTTTTTGGACCTACCGAAGGTATACCAATTGTCTCAAGCGCATCGGCCACTCCGGCAGCCAGTGCTGATTCGGGACCAATCACAGCAATATCAATTTTTTTTATCCTGGCATATTCTGATACTGTATCAACGTCTGTTTCAGAACTGATGAGAAAGTCCTCACATAACGCTGCAATTCCAGGGTTCTTCTTTGACATTACAGTATAGAGTTGATGCTGGTGCCTACTTTTTGAGATCGCATAGGCAATGGCGTGTTCCCGTCCCCCTCCTCCGACCAATAATATCTTTATCATAATAAATCCTCATTTAATATCGTCATTATAAGATAGATTCCAATTCATAATATAGAATAATAAGATTATGGTTTGTATCTACAATAGATTTGGATACTAAATCATATTTATTATAAAGGTTTATTATACGTTACGTTTTATAAGAGTATATTTATCATTCAGAGGGTAATGAAAGGATGGAAACAAGAGATATTATTTATTCAATTGTAATGATTATATCATCCTTTGTATTGACGTACAAATGGATGACCAGATTTGCCTCCACAGACCAAACTGCAGATGCAGTCGTAGTGCTTTCTGCCATGGTATTAATAAGTTCGCTTGCATTAATGATACTTTCGATAGATACGAGATTAAGAAGAATGGAAGCCACTTTGGAAGCCAAGGAACGGGCATTGCGAATCAACATCCAAAGCGTTGAAGAAAATCTGGATCGAAAACTCAATGCTGTACTTAACAAAACCAACAGCAATATGGATGAAATGTCAAAAAGGATGTATAGATAGAAATTAACTAATTCTAATAAATCAGATTAAAATTAGGACTTAATTTAATCCAGAAACGCATTTTGCAGTATTTTTTCGACCTGATCGATGGCCCTGGAAGCATCATCCAGATTTGAGACCCTTCTTATGTCAATCCGGCCTTTTTTATATATCATAATCTGCCAGTCATCAAGTCTGAATCTGCCCACACCCAGACGTGCCGAACAACGCATTTCAGGAACTGCCAATTCAGCCAGAATGGTGCATGCCATTTCCATATCAAGGCCACGGCCAAAGTTTGACTCTGCAATGAAAAGCTTAGGGTCCTCTATACAGGGTCTGGCTAAATAGATCTCTCTTGCAGTAATCATACCAGGACTTATATGGAGCGACAGTTATATTATAATTCGGGATAAAAACTTAATAATATTCTATAGATGATGAAATGTAAAGAGAGGATGGAAAATTATGGTCTTTGATCTGATAACACCAAGTGGTCTGTTGATTCTGATAGTCGCCATTGCTGCATTTATAGCTGTATTCTATTTCCTGAAAGTGGTCAAGTACCTTATTGTGAATTCAGTTATAGGATTGATATTATTATTTGTTTCAAAATTCGTAATCGGAGCCCTTGAACTCGGTTTTAATATTGATATTAACCTGGTTTCAATACTGATATGTGCTATTGGTGGAGTTCCAGGTGTGTTAATAGTCGTTTTACTTGGCTTTTTGGGTATACCCCTGGCATAAAAAAAAGCAAAAAGCAGAAAGCAGGAGTTACCTCTCCTGCTTATACCAATTTTGGAGAATAATATTTCTTAATTACGGTTCCGCATTTCTCACAGGATATTATCAACCAATCTCCTACCTGCTCTTTATCAAAATTCTCAAATATTGATGCTTCGCAGCTCGGACATACATAATACTGCTTGAAATAATAGTTGTAAAACTCTGGTGTTGATTTTAGCCAATCAAGAGTTTTTAACATCATTTCAAGGTATCGCTGGTTGGGTTTTTTCTCTTCAAGCTTGCTTCGAAGACGATCCCCCACCTGCTGTATCTGGCGTTTTGTACCCTGTTGTATCTTCTTATAATCTGAAATATAATTACTGCTTTTTTCGAGATACTTCAGATAGTTTTTATGAGTGTCATCCCCTTTTTGCCTGATCGTCCTGAGGAAATATTCACCCATAAGGTCTTCCAGCAGATCACTACACGTGGTACATATGTTATATTCCGGGAACTGCTTTGAATCCTGAAGTTCACCGCAGACCACACAAGTTTCCATAATGCACCCCCTCTTAATCGATGGTTACAGGAACAGTAGCTTCTCTGGTGAACATTATCGGGAACACATTAATAACTGCCAGCAGATCACCTTTTTTGACATCTCCTGAATCGATTCCTAAAATATAAGCTATATCTACAACCCTATCGTATTCAACAGGAGCGGAACAGCCACCTTTGCCTCCCAGTTTCAATACCGATGCATGAGCATGGTGATTGAAGGCACAGGGCATGGCAAGTGTATCTTTTTGCAGGCTAATTGGTTTGATCTTAATTTTTTCAAACTTTCCATTACCAATTGTCATACTTTCATCTGCAATTACCATTTCCCACTTGGCTCTTGTGGCTATGGTGAATTCATATGTCGATGCCTGGACTTTCATTGATCGGACGTTGTCTTTTTCTTTTGAAACTATGTTTACAATTTCTGGCATTATATTTCACCCTACCTAGGTTAACACTTTAATCTATATATAGTTTATCACGTTTAATCATTATATTAATTAACACTTAATCGATTATTTATCAAACTCTTTCAAGAATGATTAGGCTGGTTGAGTATTTGGTATTGAAATGCTGCCCATTTGCTTCAAGGATGAATTTATAGAAATTTGTTAACTGATGGATTGCTTCTTCATCTTTATAATCATGATACACTTTAATTGTATCCTTATCAGGGAATTCGACTTTTTTTACAATCCCCATGCTCTCATGGAGCATTCTTATTGTCTCTATAAATTCAGTATATGGAATATCTGGTACATGTTTTTTAATAAAGGATTCAATTATACTGATATCCTGGATCGGTTTGCCTGCCAGGGCACTCTCAAAATTAGTGCGGCACATTGAAACGATTTTATAATTGGTGATCATGTGAATATTGATCATGTTTTTCCAGAATGTCGGTTTTCGGAATACCTCGTCCACGATGGATTGATTGTATCCGAAATTTGTTTCAAGTCCGATAAATTTGCCACCTTTTTCAATTTTTCTAAAATCAATTCGCATGGATGTAGCTCGCTTATGAACCATTTCCACGTCAAGATTCATATTGATAGCAAAGAACTGGGCTAAATGAAGTGCCACAAATTCACGGACCATCTCGTTCCCTTCGCTCACCATGAGCGTTACAGACTCAGGATTCAAATTATCCATTGAAAAAATTGATACCTTTACCTGCCATCCAAATTCCTGGCAGATATTATTCATAATTGTATCCAGTTCAGAAACAGTAGTGATATTTAGCGGATCCAATGTTTCTTCCAATACTTCATTATCAATAAGGAGGCCTTTAGTATATTTCAAGAACCATAATAAAGTAGGATGACTTACCACAACATTCTTGTTTGACCTGATAGTTTCTTCAAGAGGTGATAATTCACTGGGTTTAATTATTAACTGGTCTTTAGCCTCCTTCAGAGTATTGAAATTATCAAGGGCCAGATTTGTGAATTCGATAGCTTCCCTTACGGCAGCGCTCAGATTGTAATTGTTTTTGCTCAATAATGGTTCGAGATACTTGAGGTGTTTCTCATCAATAGCAATATTTTTTCTGATAATCATGTTTTATCCAAAATTAGAATTGTTCCAATCCAATTGTTTCGAATTTTTTATATCAACAGTAAATTTAATAGTGCTACTAAATAAAAACGTTTTCATTTATTATTATCTGATTTTAATAAAAATAATAAATACTCTATATCTCATCTTATAATTAAAAATATGTAAAATAAACATGTTATTTATAAAATATAATGGTTTTTAGTATATATATGTGAATTAGAATCGATTTACAATGTTTATATAGTGCTGCTACTTTCATAAATAGGGATATCAGAGTGACACTACACACCCTAGTTTGATAAATATTTTACTATATTTTTCTAATACATTTAAGGTGCATCTCAATTTAATGTTTTTCAAGCTCTCTGATTAAGTCACGGACCCTGCTCTAGAAAAACGGGACATCAAGTGCATGCCCAAGGGTTTTAATTTTATATTTCAGACTCATTCTTTTCTTGTGTAATGTAATTGTACCAGACCAGAATTAAAAGATTTGACATCAATCAGTTTTAATCTTTTTCATTTAATTTTCCCTTGAAAAGGGGAATCCCTTCTCCTAATAAAATTGGAATCGTGGTGATAATGAACTCATCAATTAAATCGCACTTTAAGAATTCATCAACAATTGAAGCACCACCAACAAGCCATACATTTTCGTCCTCTCTTGAGATTGTCGGAAAAGCATATATTTCGAGGCATTTTAAACTCTTGAAAAATTATAACATCTCGCAGCACAACGATTTGTCTGATGAAGATGTTACGAAATGTTCGTTTTCATCACTTTTCCGACAATCTCTAATAAATATCATAATCTCCTGACAATTTCATCTAACTGCTTTCTTTTTTTATCATGTTTTTTAGCAAAGCCTTCCCTGGGATAACCCAGGGGCGTGATCGAAAAAATGCGTTCATTATCCTTAAGAGAAAGAACTTTTTT
>DATKUV010000167.1:0-7927 GCA_035530415.1 Candidatus Nanoarchaeia archaeon
TTTTCGGGAATATCTGCCGTGCATGGGTGATCACCCGGATCACATCTTTATGGTCTGGTTTTGGTATATTTTCATATTCAGTACCATCAGTGGGTATAAAAACCACTATCACCACCACTTCAGGGTCATACTTTTTCACCAGTTCCAGGGCGTTGAACTCACCGTCCAGTTCCCCTCCCTGCAGCCCCACGATAATATGGGGTGCCAGTCCAATATTGAAATTGGAAAGATGGGCCAGGGTCCAGTCGTAATGAAGAGGCGTTCTATCTAAGCCATACACTTCTTTTATTGTCTGCTCACTCCCGATAACATCCACCAAAGCCATATCAAGCCCGTATGATCTCAATTCCGATGCCTGCTGCCTGTTCAATATCCCGGTATGAGCACTGAGCAATAAATTGTACTTTTCCTTGATCGATCTGATCATATCTGCCTGTTCATAGGTAGGTACTGACCCGTCCTGCCTGCTCCCGCCTGACAGCAGCATTCCCTGCTCCCCCCTGTTAGAAAGATCAGCAGCAATATTCTCCAGGTTATTTGAGCTGGCATCAACCATGTGTTTCAGGTAATGTGAAGCGCAGTGCTTACATTCAAGCTCGCAATCAGTACCAGTAACTGAGACCGGAGTAAATGGCTGTGGGAAAAATCGCACTGTATTTGAGAAGTTCTTGTGCCTTATATCAAAGGCCGATATCATGTCTTCTTTCAACTCCTCATCCACCCCAAGACTAAGGATCCGTTCAAACACCTGTTGAATATCAAATACCATTCTTTTCCTCCAATTGAGCTTTTATCCTGATTATTTCAGATCCCTCGACAGGTCTGGGATAATTATACACCATCTCATGGGTCTCGGTGGCATATGGACGGTTGCAGTGGGAACACCCGGTAGTCATAAAAGCCTCTCCATTCGAGATCACAGCTTCCAGACCAGGCCCATCCAATCCGAAATCCATGATCATCCCGTTGTCAAATTTCATATTCTCAAACTTGACCAGTTCCTCCCGTATCAGGTATGATGCCAGCTGTACCCGCCTGTAATGCCCGATATCAGGTTTTGTATCCACCCACCTGGTACCAGGAAGCCGCGTATAAGCAAACAGGGCAGAGCCAATACCACTCTGTTGAAACTTTCCTACCAGCTCAATAACATCCTTATCTGTCTCACTCAGTCCTATTATGATATGCGTCCCCACATTCTGGAAGATCCTGGCTGCTCTTTCAAGGCCGTCAATATGTTTGTCCCACGTGAAAGGACCTCCAGCTCCGGCACCTTTTATCTTTTCAAACAACTCAGGAGTAACCGCATCCAGGGGGATGACCAGCTGCTCCAAACCCATACGTTGCAGCTCACTATACTGTCCATCATCCAATGGAAATACAGATAATGAGATCGGTATGCTGCAGGTTTTTGTGATCTCCCGGACCAGGTATTTAGTATCATTCCACATCCCTGGATACATGACAGTCTGGATACAGGCCCTGTGCAGGTATCCCTTCTCAAATGCAATACCCAGTCTTCTCACCACTTCATCCAGGTCAGCTGGCATGTACTGGCCCCTGGCAATGTGTTTTAATTCTCCTTTTGATTCCTTTGCCTGGGAACAGAATAAACAGTTTGCACGACAGTGCTCATCAGTATATATCTGCAAATACGCAGTAGTGGGAGGGGCATCCATTATCATAAGCTCCATTCCCAGGACCGCAAGTGTGCCCAGTGATGCCCTGACTTTCTTCACAAGACCACTCCGGGTTGTGGTATGCGGGTATATTTTGAAGGGGGCAGCCCGCAGCATGTACCATAATATTCCATCTCATAACCGTGGTTAACACCGTATCTCACTGCATATTGTGTGGGAATAGCAATATTCTCCACTCCGCTCTCTATAGCCAGGTGGTCAATGAGCTCACGGTCCCTGCCTGATGAACGGGCACATCCCAGTGTGATAGGGGTTTGTGAGAACATCTCTACTGCTTCAGTGATCACCTTTGCAAAATCAATAGGGTCCGGTTTTATTTCAGAGAACTCGGTACCAGCAACAGGCATGAGACCTGTAATAACTATAGTAGTAACTTTGCGGCCTTTTATCATTTCAAGGGCATGGAGCTCACCTTTCATTCTCCCACCGTCCAGTCCGACACAAATATGCGGGAATAACATCATATCCGCATTTGAAAGAGCATCCAGGCTTGAAATATAATCATTCTCATCAACTTCTAAACCATAAACCCGTTTTGCAGTATTCATATCCCCCACCACATCGAACCCAATCCCATCAAGTCCTGAATCCTTAAGAATATAAGCTTCTTCTGGAGTTATAAAACCTGTGTGCGCGATCACTGTCAGGTCGGTTGTGTCCTTAATGGTTTTAATAGCATCTGACATACTTGCTACAGGTACTTTGCCTGATGAATTACAACCCCCAGTTACTAATATCCCTTTTGCACCTTTACCATCCAGTTTTCTTGCTGTATCTATCAAAGTATCAGGGCTCATACAGGGAATGAGGCGCTCCAGCAGTTTACCTCCACAGTGTTTGCAGTTAAGACCGCACTGGCTTCCGGTTATCGAGATCGAAGGGAACGTCCCGGACGTGATATAGAAGTTCAGCCGTTTGCCTGAGCGTTTGATGGTCAAAGCTCTGGACGTCTGCATTCGCTTCCTTAAACCGGGGTCCACAATTGTATCAAGGTCGAACTCTTTAACTTTCCAGTCCCCCAATTATCTCTTGTATGTCCATTCATCAGAATGGTATTTGGGCAGCAGTTCCCGGGCCATAGCTTCCTCCTGCTCAGAGGGTACTGTTTCCAACAATCTCACGCCAAAGCGTTTCTCAAAATTCTTCCTGATCTTCTGCTTGACAACATTCATATCTTCCTTATAACCAAGTTCCTTATCCATCCAGGTCATTCCCTGTTCAATTGACGCGATCTGCTTATCCATGAACTTCTCTTTCGGGATATTCAGGATGCGAAGCATTTCCTTAATATCAAAGTCCAGAAGCAATGTACCATGCTGCAGGGTCTTGTTATTAAGTCTGGTCATGGCATTGCCAGATATTTTCTTGTTATCCACAACCACGTCATTAATGGGCCGAAACGCTGCATTAAGTCCGTATTCTTCAAGCGTATCAATTAGTATACCCAGGATATGTTTGTATGATTCCACAATGTCCAGCGGGAAATTGACCTCGTCAACAGTCCCGAACACACCGTAATTGATCTGTCTGTTCAGATCGTCAGAAAATGCAATACCTCCGCCGCTGGTTCGTCTAACAAGTGTGTAATCTTCAACCTGCTCAAGATCAAGTTCAACATCAGCTTTCTGGAAATACCCCAATATGATGGATCTGGTTGGGTCCCAGAATATCAGGGTATTACCCTCATCACATCGGTGTATGGCCTCGTTCATAGCCATCATATACCGTATGTCCTGTTTACCGAAGTCGATAAACCTCCATTCTTCCATTTTATTTTCCTCCAATGGCCTGCATAATTGAGGTCATGAAATCTTCTGGTGTGGTGCCTGGAGATAGAATATCTTCAGATTTATATACTTCTTTTACAGCATACAATACAGCTTCTTCTGTTGCTTCAGTGCCATACAATCGTGCTATTATCAGATCAATTGCATCTTCAGGGAACATGAAAAAATCCCCTGAAAAACTGATATCTAATATCAAACCATTCTCCACTATCAGGAACGAGCGGATAATACCTCCTTTGGATTTATGGATGCCTTTTAAATAATCTTCCAAAACCATTTCCTTTTCTCTCCATGTTTCATGATGGATCAATTATTATTTTACCTTTTGCCGTTTTTTCCTTTTATCGTCCATACGATATGTCCAGTCCCTTGATTTGTAGAGTGGGGTTAATTCCTGTGCCATATTTACTTCTGCTTCAGATACCTGACCATCATACGTTCCAATACGCAGTGCATCCTCAAACCCAGCACGGAGTGCCTGCTTTATTTCATTCAGGTCTGGTAATTCCATCAGGTCCGATAAGGTGATCATGCCCTGTCTTGCAGTTTTAACATGGGGTTTCAGGTTCTTTGTGGGATGTTTTAATACCTGATCCATTGTCTCAAAATCGAAATCCAACAAAAAACTGCCATTTACCATAACTGAACCATCAAAACGGCCTTGCGCATTGCCTGATATCTTACGACCCCCTACAAACACTCCATTTCGGGTCTGGTCAAATTCCCCTTCCAATCCCAGGATACTTAATGCCGAAACTACACCTGACAACACTTTTTTGTAAGCCTCCTGTACATTGGTCGGAATAATCCCACCAGATGTGCCTATTAAAGCAAATAATATCTGGTCATTGTCACAGTATCCACAACCTCCTCCCAGGATCCTGCGGATTATATCTATATTATTGGCCTGGCAGTATGCTTCATGGACCTCATCTTCCACACACTGATGATAACCCAGATACAGTGCAGGATCGGTTACCCTCCAGAACAGGATGGTTTCATCACTGGTGCCCAACCCCACATGGTGTCCGATGGACTGGAAAAGAGCAGTACTATATGCACCATCTACCTTGTCCACATCAATGAACCGCCACATGAAACCTTTCTCCTGTAATCTAAAAGGATACTGTTACCAAAAAGATTTTGTTTGCATGGAAAATACAAACCTTGATCAATAAGTTCAATAAGATTATTAAACACCGGGACAGTATGAGAAATAATGCTCGTATTATCTGGAGGGACCGGAACCCCAAAACTCCTTGCAGGACTGAGGCAGTTGGTACCTGATGAAGATATCACAGTGGTAGTTAATACTGCCGAGGACCTGTGGGTATCAGGTAACCTGGTCTGTCCGGATATTGATACTGTCACATATCTCTTTTCTGATATTCTGGATACCTCCAGGTGGTGGGGAATCAAGCAGGAAACATACCATACTAATGAAACACTTGCATCTGCCGGTCATAATGAGATATTGCTGTTGGGCGACAGGGATCGAGCTACACATATTATACGCTCCGAATTTATCAGGGAAGGTGCATCACTTACCGAAGCAGTGACAGAAACTGCTCGAATGTTGGGGGCAAAAGCCCATATCCTGCCAATGTGCGATGAGCCTGTATCTTCAATGATCACTACTGATACCGGAACCATTCATTTCCAGGAATTCTGGGTTGGCCAGAAAGGACAACCTGGTGTGTTGAAGGTGGAATATCAGGATGTTCAAAAAACAAATGTGACAGAAGCAGTCCGACGAGCTATAGAACGTGAAAAGAACATAATAATCGGCCCCAGCAATCCCATTACCAGCATAGGTCCTATTCTTGCGGTAAATGGTATGAGAGATCTGATCAATACAAAACATGTGGTGGCTGTCAGCCCAATCATCGGATGCGAACCTGTGAGCGGGCCGGCTGGGAAATTAATGACTGCCTGTGGTTACGAGGTGTCATCCGGGGGTATAGCTAAATATTACCATGACCTGCTGAATGTCTTTATAGTGGATGAACAGGACGGTCCAGGGAGATCTGATCTGAAAAATGTGGGGGTTACAATGGTTATCGCTGATACTATTATGACCACAGCGGAAAAGAGTGCTGCGCTGGCAAGGGTTGTTATGGAACAACTTGTTTAAATGGAAAGGAATACATCAAGAGAAAACAAGACCAATATCTAAAATTCCGATTTATTTTTAGAAAGGTGCTCACATGGAATTCAGGCGAACACACTACACAACACACATAACATCTGATATGGACGGCCAGGCAGTAAAACTTGCAGGCTGGGTTCATGAAATTCGAGACCTTGGCGGCATCATGTTCCTCATACTGAGGGATCGTGAAGGTATGGCACAGATAACGCTGTTCAAAAAGACCATAGACCCTAAGGTACTTGAGACTGCTAAGTCTCTAAGCCGCGAATCGGTCATACTGGTAGAAGGTTCTGTCAAACTGGAAGCCAAGGCCCCAAATGGCTATGAACTGGTTCCTGCCAGGATAGACTTGCTAAGCTCGGCAAAATCACCCCTGCCTATGGATACCACAGGCAAAGTGGATGCAGAACTGGACACCAGGCTTGATAACAGGTTCATTGACGTGCGCCGACCTAAAACCCAGGCAGTGTTCCACATACGTCATCATGTTCTTTCTGCAGTCAGGAGATTTTTAGAACTGGAAGGATTCCTTGAGATCACCACGCCCAAGGTAGTGGCTACAGCGACAGAAGGTGGTACAGCACTATTCCCAATTACCTATTTTGATACTGAAGCATTTTTAAACCAGAGTCCGCAGCTGTTCAAGCAGCTTATGATGAGTGCCGGTATGGACCGGGTGTTCGAGATAGGACCCATATTCAGGGCCGAGGAGCATGATACAACCCGCCACCTCAATGAGGCCACAAGCATTGATATTGAAGCAAGTTTCCTTGATCACGAAGATGTGATGCAGATATTGGAACGGTTGGTCGCTTATGTATATGAAACAGTAATAACTGATGCAGCATCCAGCCTTAAGATTCTGGGAAAAGAACTGAATGTACCCAAGGTTCCATTTAAGCGCCTGACCTATGGCGAGGCTATCGAGATCAATAATGAGCACTCAAAGGATTTACTGGAATGGGGCGACGACCTGTCAACTAACGCTGAAAAAGTTATTGGAAAGGTTATAGGAGAACATTATTTTATCGTGGACTGGCCCACAGAGATCAAACCATATTATACACAACCGTATGAGGATAATCCTACACTTACCAAAGCCTTTGACATGATGCATCCAAGAATGGAGCTTTCATCAGGAGCCCAGCGTATACATGACCATGATATGCTGTACAAGCGCATCCAGGACCAGGGTTTGAACCCTGAAGGTTTTGAATTCTATCTAAAGGCGTTCAGATACGGTATCCCACCCCATTCAGGCTGGGGTCTGGGAGCGGAGAGGCTTTTAATGACTATGCTTGATATTGATAATATCAGGGATGTGGTATTGTTCCCAAGAGATCGAAGAAGAGTATCTCCATAAATATTGTGTAAGGTCATTACCAAAAAATATTTTACTATCTTGACCCACATAGTAACTGGATATGAATATTAATATTGAGTGAGTTCTATGATAAGCGAAAATAGGGATATTCTGATTGAACGGCTGGAACATAAGCTGTCTGAAAAAGAACTGGAAATTGATGAGATGCGCGACTCACTCAAAGAGTCAATCATAACAGAACTCAGGGAAGGTATGAAAGATGACCTTGATTTTGATAAAAGGATATCCAATCTGGAAAAGAAGGTCAAGGATATGGGCCTGGCTTATGATGGAGTAATGAAAGAACTTTTGGATCAAAAAATTGTAATACAGGATTTTAAAAAAAATTATATTAATAATGACATTGTGAGAAATGTACCATCACCAGAAAAACCAAAGACCGGGTCTGATTGGCCAGATTCGATGCTGAAAAATGATACACAGGATAAAGACCAAAAAGCCAGATCAACTTCCGAGTATATAATCGCTGAAAGCAAGGAAACTAAGACTCCACCACCTGAAACGAAAAATAAAACTGATATAATAATTGCCACGAGAGAATCTGCAAAATCAGGTAAAAAGGGCGATGTTGTGGTCGAAGCCAGGGATGACGAGGATGTTGTCATCGAATATAAAAAATAATTTTGAATAAAAAAACTGCATCATGAGGTATTAGGTGCATATAAAAGAAATCGAATTCCAGAATTTCAAGTCATTCGGAAAGAAGATAAAGATCCCTTTCTATGACGGTTTTACCACAATTTCCGGACCCAACGGCAGCGGCAAATCCAATATTGTAGATGGAATACTCTTTTGTCTTGGTCTTTCAAGTTCCAGGACGATGCGTGCAGAAAAACTTACTGATCTGATCTATAACGGGGATGGCGGGAAGAAACCGGATTTTGCATTAGTGTCTATACGCTTT
>DATKUV010000168.1:0-13697 GCA_035530415.1 Candidatus Nanoarchaeia archaeon
CTAACACTAATTTATTTAATAATCATCGGAGGATAAAATCATGGGTAAAACCGGTACAACTGAATGGGGCCGAGTAAAAGGCAGAAAAGGCAAAGTGAGATTGGTAGAAAAAAGCAATATGAGTCACAGACGACCGGGTCCTGCACAGCGATTCAATTCGGCTGGCACCAAACGCAGGCGATTCGCACGTTCAGTAAAATCAATACAGAAATAATTCCTAATGCGCCTTATTGGCGTTTTTTTTTCATTTTTTGTAACCCATCTTTGACAAATCAATTTTTTCACTAAATCAGTAGCAATAGCGTTAATTTGTCTGATTTTTAACACCAAATCACCACTTTTATAAAAATTTCACACTGGAAAAACACTATCATTCTAACCATTCCATCATTCAAATAAATTTTTAGTTTTATATTGTGTGGGTATACAAAATATTATGAAAAATAAATAACAATATAACCGATAAGTTTATATAATAGTATACCAACCAAAATGCATGGACTGGACTCTTCATGAAATCAAGTCAACGTTGCTTTAAAGAAAAATGGAAGAGTGGAAAAGAAGGTAAAATCCAGCTACATCTATCTCTGACCAACCAGAGATGACATGAAGATATTTGCCAATCTTCAGATCAAGCCACTAATTGATGGGAAGGAAATCAGCTACAGTGGAAGGGTTCTACGAACATGAACAACTGAAGAACAGGCTATATTTATGGAGGGCGATTAAACCAGTAAATGAGGTAGAAGAGGTTTTCAAGGCTTTGAAGATCAAGAGGCCACAATTTGATGTGAAAGAATGTATACCTACAGATATTGAGGTTTTTTAGAAGTTGATGGATTCGGTAGATGATGATTATGGCTATTTTTTTGCTTGATTTTTGTCAAAGATGGGTTGTAAAGTAACTAATTATTAAATTTGCTGTGTTTCCTACGCATAACATCAGAGCTAATTGTGAAAATCACACCTGCAATCATCAGCAGACTTCCAATCCAGATCAAACTAGCAAAGGGTTGCTTCTTAATCTTTACATTAATAGCTTCAATTTGAACTAAATGCGGTAGAGATCCCTGGAATTCTATTCTAGTATCAAAAAGCAAACCATGTTTTATTGCCGGACGACTTATGTATCCGAACTGATTGCTCTTTAAGAAAACTGATGTGGCGTTATACTTTCTACCGTCATTCACTTCAACATCCAGGAACTGGACCCAATCCGCTCCGATTTGTTTAACATCATAATCCAAAAACCGAACTCCAATATCTCCATTTTCTTTATAGGTATCTTTCTCAGATATATTATATTTGAAATTATATGTAGTTGAAAAGGAAGTGCTTAAAATGGCACCCATGATAATAAAAACAAATCCTAAATGGATAAAATTAATCCCAGTCAGATGCAGTGATGCTGTTCTATTTTTTATCTTAAAATCTTTTAACATTTTGAATATAACATTTCCTGTAACAAAGAAAAAAGCAGGTAGAAAAGAAAGAAGAGAAATTGAACCAAATATTTTTCCAAAAAAATAACCGGTTTGAGATTCGACTACTGTGTGAGTATTGAAAGGTATACCTAAACTCAATATTACTGACATCACAAAAAATATAATACAAACGTAAGCCAGTGTTTTATTCTTTACCCTTCCATATAACATACAAATACCTGTAAGGTAAGTTAGAACTAAAACCAGGGGATAAAATAATGAATTGTAAAATTCTTTTGATATAGTAATATCTTTACCCATAAAATAAAGGATTAAATACACAACAGGTCCCCAGAAAACAATAAACGCCATTATTATCAATATCAAAATAGTGAAATAAAAAGTATGGGACGGTTTAAATACATGGATTCTTTCTGAATATCTTTCTTCCTGTATATCAAACTTTAATGCAAGAATCAGTGAAATAACAAATACTGCAGCTATGAAAATAACAATCATCCACCAGGTTGGGGTTCCTGGAAAGCTGTGGATGGAGCCAAATACATCACTCCTTGCTACTAAAGTTGTGAACAAAGATGAAAGGAATACCCCGATACATAAAAGGGGTAATAATCTTTTATATTCACCTGCATTGAAACGAACAACAGCATGCAGACTTGCAGTCGATAAAAGCCAGACACACATTGTAGCAGATTGTAAAGGATCCCATTGCCAGAAATCATTCCATCCAAGCAAACGATTAGCCCAGAAACCGCCAGATATCAAACAAATGCTTAAAAATAACCATGTAAGTCGAAGATAATTTTTAATTTTTGGCATATTATCTCTTTCTGTAAGATAAGCCAGTGACATGGCAGCTGGAATAAGCGCAAAACCATATGCAGCAAAAGCCGTGAAAATATGCAGGGGCATTAAAATGGTTGTAAGTTCAGGGCTGATGCTGTTTCCAATCGATGGTAATGTAGCATCGCCTACTAGATAAATGGATCTAAATGGCGTCATTATAATAGATAAAATAAGCAAAAAAGTACAGCCAATAATGGCATACATGTTAATGATCTTATTTGTCCTTTCATTCATCCCATATAATTCTACATGTGTTAGCACTATTAAAAGAGAAAGCCATGCCCATATTAAGAATGTGCCCTCTTGCCCCACCAAAATAGCAGCTATCCTATATAATACTGACAATTCGGCACTGCTGTGCTGCCAAACATAATAAAGACTGAAATCAAGAAAAATAAAAGCATACGTCAAAAACATTACTGAAAGTGTTATTGAAGCAGCTGCGATCCTTATAAGCAGGATACTTGTTTTTATTTGGTTCTTAAATATAAATACGGCAGCTAAACATGTAGATAACAAACTAATAAATAATAACAAGTTCCCGATATTCATCTAAGGCGTCTCCAGATAAAATACAAGATTATTGCAAAAATTGCAATTGGGAGTATATCTTTTAATATTGTTTCGATAATAGCAGTTCCCACAGGGTTTTTCACATTTAGTGTATTTATCTCCACATTACTCCATTTTCCAGAAGAGTCTTTCACATGTACAAAAATAACATGTTTTCCTATAGATAAGACTGAAGTATCTATCAAAGCACCAAGCAAAACAGATGAATCTGTATCCCCTCCGACTACGTATTCCAGAGGATTTCCGAATCCTTCCCCTCTAAAATCGTCTATGAAATATTCTGCCCGTGTTATTTTTGTCAGTGCAGGAAGCACCACAGCTACCTGCAAGAAGCTTTTTTCACCCTTGTATACCTCTTCCGGATTCAGGGTAACTGCCAACCGAGGTATGAACGTTGAAGTTGCAAGATAATGTAAGCTTATCGGGTCATTACCGCCATGGCATAGTGTGCAATTTGGTGCTAAACCATGTGCAGTGCCTGAAGGTGATGTGCCTTGAGTGCCCATATTAGTGGCTTTGAAAGGTAGTTCTCCACCCTGGTAAGTATGACAATCCTTACAACCTGTAATATTCCCGGCTGTCCAGTTCTGCCATTCGGGATTCTGTACTGTACCTAATGGATAGGAATCAAAGTGGAATCTGTTCTCTCCTGTTGAATTGTGACATGATGAGCAGGTTATTGTAGACTCAGAGGTCGGATGCGAAATAGTTGCCATAGTTCCTCCTGCAATACTCGCAGACCTTACGTGGTCTTTGAGGGTGTCGATATCCTTATGACAAACTCTGCATGACTCAAATGCCTCATCTGAAACATTACCCACCAATCTGGTGAGATTATGATATATGTCAGCTTCATCATTATGACAGAGGGCACATGTATTGGTTTGATTCACCATTTGAACCTCTGCACCCGCATAATGAACGCTTCCGTATTCTGAATGGCAGTCGACGCACTGAATACCAACATACGGCTGATATTCCTGTCCTTCATGATCTGGATGACAATCCAGGCAATCAACGTCATGTCTGACTGCTCCTCTGAAGGTACCTTTACCCAATAAGGTCGGGGTATGGAATCTGCTAATTCCGTCAGGAGAATGACAAGCATCACAACCTAAAATAACCTTCATGCCAGATCCGTGCCGCAATTCTCCGATTAACGATTGTGATTTATAGGGGAATTCTCCTGATTCACTATGACACTGGAAGCAAAAGCCCATTGACTCGTTTTGGTATTCTCTTACTTCAAGGTTAGTATGCAATGAGCTATTAGTAGAGTTATGGCACACACGACAGGTGTATTCATTGTTTTTCAGGGTATTTGCATCCTCCTCAGATGCACCTGGGTAATGTGTGATTATAGCGTCTAAGTCATATTTTTCAGCTTGCTGTTTATCAACATGGCAATCTTCACATACCCTGGTTATCGTTATTCCTTCACCATGGAAGGTAGTAATTCCTTCACCTGCATGGCAAAGGGTGCAGTTGTTTTCTGCAATGTGTTTTGTAACCTGTGGAGCATTACCCCATACTGGTGCATTTGTTTCATTATTATGGCAATAATCGCAATGGGAAGTATTTAACAGTGCATCTCTAGTCGAATAGTGTGAGGTTGCTGCTTGATCGTCTGTTAAGATATTTTCAGGAATGGCATTTGAATGGCAGTCATTGCATGTTGAACTTGTTGAGATTTCGGAGCCCTGGAAGTGTGTATATATCCGTGTTGCATCGAAACGTGAGTGTTCATGACAGTATCTGCATGTTTTTGGTGTGAATTTACCAAGGTATGGTGTGGGGTGCTCAGTTGGTTCGCTGCCATTAGCATGACATGCCCAACATGCTTTGTTTGCTTCATCTGAGATAAAGCTGTTATAGTCCGCATTTTGATTCAAATCGACATGTACACCTTTTTTGAATGTGTCTAAATCAATTTTAATCGGAGCGACCCCGTTTCCTGTATGGCAACTGATGCAGTCTGAGCTGTACTCGCCAGGTGAAATAGTGTAGACATGGAATGTTTCTGGCTCAGTTCCAACAGTAATAATGCTATCTAGCGGTAGAGATCCTAATAATGTCTTTGTCTGAAGTGCCCATAGATCAGCATCCAGGATCTTCTGCTCACTTCCAATGAGCCGTACATCTTTGATAATAACTATTGGTGGGGCTGTTGTTATGCCTACAAATACGACATCCAGTTTCGCACTGAAGACAACAATTTCCCGATCGAGTACCCAATCTTCATAAGTGAAGATACTTCCTTCGTTTATTATAGAGTCTTGTACCAGAGTTTCGTTGCGATATAATTTCAGCCGCGCAGCACTTGTTCCTTTTATATTAACATCAGTAACATAAAGTTTGTAACCTTCTCCGATATTCCAATACTCCCCCATTTTGAGTGTTTTTCCTTCATCTTCTTTGAAATTTTGGAGCATTAGACCCAGAGTGACATTTTCATCATCTTTGTCTAATACATAGTAATCCCTGCCATCTGGAAAGTTAGCACGATATTCGCGATCATGGCATTCATAACACTGATTATTTTGTGTTTCTTTATGAAGACGTGATGCAAGCACATCTCCCGACAACTCAACTGCATAATTGCCTTCTGCCGAGAATATATTGTTTACCATTAGTTTGACAAAAGTTGTGTCATCAGTTTCAATCCCGCTTATCTCAAATTCCAGATATTCACCTTCTGATACGAATTCACGATCAAGTCTTACACCATATTTTTCTAAGTGGATTATAGCAGTATCCTTTGTCGTTTCAATCAATCTTATGACATAATTATCCATAAGATACCAGGGCTCACCTGCAACAAGGGTTTTTTCAACATGACCATAATGTGTATGATTTCTTGGATCTGGTGCGTTACCCCATTCTTCTGCATTATCTTCATCATAATGACAGTAGATGCAGTCAGAGGTGTTAACCAGATTTCCGGTCGAACCATAATGGGATACCAGTGAAGTATCATTTGAAATATTGGTGTCAATGTTACTCATAACACTGTTTTTATGACAATCCGGACAATTTGCTGTCGTACTGACATGTTTCTCAATATTATCTACATGCTTAATGTGCTCGTAGACCATCGGTTCATAAAAGATAGACTGGTTGAAATTGTGGCATGCCTGCTCAATGCAATTCCTGGGGGTCTTGAAGTTGTCCGGATGTCCCACAGGCTGGGCAGCTTCTGAGCCGTTCCCGTCACCATGGCACGCCCAGCAGCGTACGTTATTCGGATCCAATGTGTCGGCTGCGCCCCTGTTCAGATCATAATGGATCGCACCTGATCTGTTCATGGCATTTACGTCGATCTGCAACGTTTCGTTTACCATTCCACCGATATCATGACAGCTTGTACAATTCTTTCCGGCACCCGGGGTCATACTTTCATTATGGAACGTGAACCCTGCCGGAAGACTGCCATTTACCATTATCCTGTTTGATATATGGCATGGATAGCAGTCGCTGCTTTTGCTCTTAGAGAGGTTCAACGGAGTATGATTATATCTGGCAGAGTTGAAGGGATTGATAGGCTTACCCCAGGAAGCATTGTTATAATTAACAAAATGACACCACAAGCATTCTGTAGTGTTATCGGCTGGTGTCATTAAATAAATCGTAGTGAGATAGTGAGATACATAGTTCCTGGCTACAGCATTTGAGACATTTGCAGTCGGTATGGGAATGGACAGTGAATTGTTATGGCAGAAGGTACAGTTAGTAGATATGTTTGTTTGAATATCCTCACCCTGTGGCTGGTGTTCAGGTATCTGTACAGGCGGCTGCTTTCTCAGGTGGTCGCCGTTTAGCGGCGTACCATTAAAATGACAGTCCTCACAAACAGGGACCTGTGGTACATGATTTACATATTTGATATGACGCGGATCGTTAAGCTGTTCGGTATAATTCACATGGCATCCCCAGCAGACCTTAGATATGGCAGAATAATTACTGTCATTGAAATCTCCTGTAATGTTCTTGTGATTACTGTTGAAGAACCCAGTTTGACTTATTATTGGCAAATTTCCGGTTGCGTTTGCGCCGCCCTGCAGGTGGCAGTCAGTGCAGTTCCCGCCTCCTGCAGCCTCGGGCTCAAAATGCGGGTCACGGTGACAGAATACACAACCGGCATATCCCATTTCATAATAATTTTTCATGGCATGCCCGCCAGGGCGCTGTATATGACAGTCGGTGCAGTTCCTGATTGAAATATCATGGAATGAATTGTGGCACAACCTGCAGTTCACATCATCCCTGCCGTCTTTATTAATATCGGTATGTGTATATGATAATCCCACATTATCCCACGAGGGTATTGGTTCATTTGTCATGGCTCCTGCCAGATTTTCGGATGGGTCGGGATTGTGGCATTCGCTGCAGTTCCAGGGTATATGAATAACAGGCTTGCGCTGGATGTGATGGCTGGAAGTTATTGTGTAATTAAAAGTGCCCAGGGACCGCGGGAATACCCTGGCGATCCATATACCGCTTCTGGGACGATCAAAAGTAACGCCGTAGAAATTATCGCCAGAGGGATAATATATTTTTGATCCTTCTTTGAATCCGGCAGTTCCATCGACACTGGGTACACAATAGGTGCCGTCCCACCGGTCGGCAGTATTCAAATCCTGAAGACCGCTGGGATTATCAACCGGTCCGATAAGTGAAAGAAATATTCCATAGTCTTCATCATCGCCGGTCACCTTCACCCAGAACGGGCCGGAAGTTGTGACATCGATAATATATGTTTCCGTCACAGCTTCGTATGACATGAATTCCGGATCATAGGAACCGATGGTACCACTCATTGAGTACTGTGCAGGAATTGAAGGGTATAATAAGGTATTATGACATGTTTCGCATGTTACATTTATTGCGTGGACCCCGGTACTGCTGATATTTGTTCCTGAGAGATGATTGTATGGCTCTGCGATCAGATGTTCATCAGCCCCGTTATTATCATGAATGAAATTGGTATGGCAGTCGGTACAACCTGCATTCGTAACATGGGCTAGAACATTGAAGTCTGTCTGTGAAAGGGGGCGTTTAACTGAGGTTTTGTAATATATCTCCAGATTTGTATTTGAGCTATTGTAAATGGTTGCCCAGCCGCTCTCACCAGAAATAAATCCACCCTCATGGCCGTATTTGATATCATGCAGGTGAACTGGTGTTGCGGGTAAGAACTGGGACGAATATGTGCTGTGGCACATTGTCAGGCAGTTCCCTTTCATGCCTGAAGTGATGTTGTCAGGATGTATCATAACTGTTGGGTTCCGGATTGAGGGATCGCTCTGGGGACTTGAGGAATCGTGGCAGTCTCTTCTCTGGCAGCCCCATAAGGTTGTGTCGAAACTATTGTTTGCTAATACAGGGATCGAATTTATTTTATTGGAAAAATTGACCGTGTATTTCCCTGTATAAGCGTCATCTGGATAGATGAATACACCGTAATACACCTGGTGTACATAGTCCTCCACAAGCTCTACTGTTGTATTTTTAACTGAGAAAGTATCGCTTGAATAATCATAACCGGGATAGGAAACATTCACTGTCAGTCGAGGCGGAAGATTGGTATTTTCTGCGCCATCGCTGAAGAATTCATTTGCGTTTGATTTCACTTTTATATCATCGATCCACCACACGTCATTATTATTGTTTGAAATAAATTGAAACGCTATGAGTATTTTTTCATCGGAATAATCTGTCAGGTTAACAGTCTTCTCTTCCCAGCCAGTGCTATTGCCAGAATATTCTGCAAGTGTAACCCAGTCTCCTCTATCAACAGAGACCTTGACAAAACCATGGCTTTCGGTCATGTTATACCGTGTCATAAATGTCATATTAAATTCTTCAGGAGGCGGACTTTCTCCAGTGAATAAGTTTAGAAGCCAGTCACTTATTTTGATCAAAAATCCATCTTCTTCTTCATATTTTTGTAACTCGACAAGATAATGCCAGCTCTGTAAATCTTTTCCTGCCTTCCAGCTATAAGTATCGCTGAAATTCGTTGAGTTGTCCTGTATCCAGGTGGGCGGAGAAAGACCGTTGACCGGCGTGGCATTTTCCATCATGATGCTCAATAATATGAGGTTTTTCTGCTGCATCACGCCATCGGTATCCCACCATGTCCAGCCTGTGACATTTCCCTTGCTCAGGTATCCGAGTTGATAGGGGGTCTGACCATAACTCAATATCGCAGTATAATTTTCAGCCTGTACTGCAATCAAGCATGCACTGCATCCCAGTATAATTAATAATAACATCCATGCAATGCGGATACTTTTCATGCTGCCTCAACTTTTTTACTCTCTTTTTTATGCCTCAATCTGGTACCTGATAGATACAATATAACGGATAAAATGCCCATAATGCCAATCTGGTCAAGTGAGAATTTGGGCAGCCATTCCAGAGCGTATATATTTACACTGATCAATTGCAATATCAACAGCGATGCAAAAATAACCGAACCTGCTATTAAAGATGCGGCAATCGTATGGCGCTTCTGGCTGAAAGTCGATTTGAAGGACATCAGATATGAAAAACTCCGGTTATCAACGGGAATTTTACTTTTTAATTCATTCAAATCAAAAGGCAGGGTACCCTCGATGAGGTATTTGCTCCAGGTATAATATGCGCCTGCGTAAACCGCAAGCCCGATGCCCATGCTGCCGAGTAAAATCTCGCCTCCGTATATTATATCGCCCAGGATCGTTGTGATGGGAATGGTAAGTATCGGGACAAAGACCCAGTACCATACAGACGACCGCTGCCAGAGATTGTATTCGTAGGTTATTTCGAGCCACCAGATGATATATAATATTGTAATAAAAAATGGAGTGTAGCTGCGCGTAAAATTCAAAAGGAATATGAATGCGGCAATGGAAATATTGATCAAGATGACCAATCGAAGAAAACGTGAGACTTCAGCAGAAATATCGATCCCGAATGCTGACGAGCCAGGAATCCTGAGTTCAACTGAACGATTTCGAAGTATTTCAATATTGATATTCATGTTGTTCAGCCGTTCTTCTATTTTATTAACCATGACCTGAGTACCTGCGATTTCCCCAAGGATGGGATCAAGCCTGCGGTATATCTCTTTTTCAAAACCCATATCAATCAGTTGTTCCAGGACGATAGTTCTTTTAGCGAGGTTGATACCCCCCCACAAAGCGCAGGTTCCAATTAATAAAATAGTTAGATCTAATATAAAATCCATGGGTTCAAACGTTTTGCCTGAAATCACATCTAAAACAGGCATGTAGAATGAGTATATTAAATAAATTGCTGCGAATAATAAAAATATTATACTGAATTTTTCCAGCAATGAAAAACCTGATTTTTTAGCCATGTGTTTTTTGATGATGGGGTTGTGTCATCTTAAGTTTTTCGTTTTATATGATAGGAAATATCTTTAACTCATCGCTATACATAGATGCTCAGCGTCCGTCCCTCCTTGATGGAAAGGCTGTGAAGATATAAAGCAATATGCAAATTATGAATATTATGAGTCCAAGCTGCTTGACATTCTTAATGATCCCGCTTATGCGGTAGAACTCCGAGCCATACTTCGTAATTTTAACATTCGCCGGATCGAACAGCAAATATTCGCCAATGTTCTTAACTATCATGGGCTTACCCTGAAATAATACTGCTTCTCCTCTGATCTGGTCTTTTTTCAATGTCCAGTCGTCCACAAATTCCGAGGCATCGCCCTTTGTCAATATCCCATTGCCCGAAGCCGAATACACTCTATGAATGACTGGCATATTAGCCTCTTCCGTCTCGAACATGATGATGTCTCCCTGCTGTGTTTCAATTTTCAGGTTTTGCATGAGAACAAGGTCTTTTACTTCAAGCGTCGGGGACATGCTTCCAGTGGTTATGATAGCGAAAAACAGGAGCTTGTTAAGGATGATGTATGCTGCCAGTCCTGTGATAATCAGGGGAATTAGTACGGGGAGTATTCTGGGCGCTCTGGATAATTCACGATAATGTTTCATCTGCTTTTCAATAGATTTTTTATGGTCATGAGAAGAGCCTTTTTTTATGAATAAGTTGATTAAACGAGGGATAATATCTGATTTACTGATATTTATTTTAAAGAATATATAGAATATTAAAACCATTATGAAAAATGAAATTAAAAGAGCAATATGATTATGGTAAAGGTAAAAACAACTGTATATTATTGTCCCGATGAACTGTTCAATAAATGACATTTTTTAAAAAAAGAAAAGTAAGTTGACCGGTTGGTCAACTTATGTTCCGCTTAGGTTTGTACAATTTGGACACCAGTATTGACTGCTGTTTGTCCTTGTGTTGTTGACAGTAACATTGACCGTCCAGGTATAGTCATCCAAATGGGTTGCATTGATTCTTAATCCGCCATGCACCCTGTCCATCGTGACGTTGAGCCCGATCATGGTATGACATGCCATACATGGTGTGTTATTTGTTGCAACAGCGTTAAGAGAACTATTGCTGGCTTGCATAAAGAAAGCCTTGTGTGCTTCTTGGTCATTTTCCAATTGAGATGTTGAATTCACATGACAATCTACACAAAATACTGTTGTGGCGGCATGCGGTACAGATGTATTTCGCCACTGCCATGTGTCAGGATCGCTACCGTCTACGCTGCCACTTTGATTAAAGAATGTATAATTCTTATCATCTACTCCCATTAAGTTCCAGTCATTTAATAGTGTTGTGTTTATCTGATGGCAGAAACACCCGGGGTCCGCGTTTAATGTCACTTTATAGTAGTCACGGTAGGCAGAATGTGCGCCTGTGTTTGCTTCCCATTCTCCAACTTCTGCAAAATGACACCTCTCGCACAGCCTGTACTGATCTGAAGCCGACCTGACGCTAAACCAGCTGTGCTGTCCCATAAACATTGACATCGTGCTGGGTATAACGAATAATCCGATAGCGATCACAGCAAAGCCCAACAATAATATTTGTTTTCCTCTCATAAAAATTATTCTCCTATTGTATCCTCTTTCTATAAATTGTATTAACTTGTTTCTTTAATGGATATACTTTTTGCTTTTATTCTTATCTCCATATTATGGTCTCAGTCCTTTTTGCCATCTGCTTGCCATTGTCATCAACCACTTCGATGATAACGTCAACCGAGTCTCCTTTATCCGGCATTGTTAGCAATTCGGATATCAATTCGTATTCTCCCGCGCCATTATATTCAACCGACCTCCAGTAATCGATCTGAATCATGTTGCTGATGCATTTCATACTGACGCCTGGAAAATGTGGCGCCCCTTCCCTGTATACTTCAAGCCTGCTTACGCGCTCTTGTGAAACAACCATGTTCTCTATCACAGGCGTGCCGTCCTGCCCGGTGATCTTCACATTCGCTTTTATTACAGTTTTTTCTCCAAGACAGCCTGATAAAAGGATGACTAATATTATAGCAATAATTATAGCAATAGTAATCCGCCGCATGAAACACTTATTTATATTAAAAGCATATAACCGTTATGTTTTTAAATTCTGGAATTCAAAGGTGAGATCATTTGATAAATCAAAACTTTGATATGGTTTACGGATATTATGTATTAGTATGATACCCCCAAATATTTCAATCAAAACCGCAATAAGCGCTGGAGTTGGCGGTATTATCTATGGGATGGTCGTTATATTCCTGAACTATTTTGCACCGATTATAGCGATAATCGCCGGTTTTGTCAGCGGAGCCGGACTTGTGATCCTGAGTGATCGGGACGAGGAAGATAAGAAAGAGTTTTCACCAGTTGACCTGCTCTATTTTGCAGGGGTTGCCATAGTTTCTCTTCTTATCGGATATATCTTAATTTATTATTTTAAAACCGAAATCATTCACGGCATGCCATATCACCCATACGACTTCATAACACTTACGGATTTAATTGTATCCACACTTAAAATCCCGGATATTCTCAGCACAATTACCGGTAGTTTTATAGCATTTTCATTGTCAAATAACAAATATGTCACCCGGGTTAAATTCGTTGAAAAACATAAACCAGAATGAAAGACTATTTGCAGATCTGGTGTATAGACTACCGGTTTTGAGTTCACCGGGGGAAAGGGTTCATAACAGATAGAATAAACTATTTCATCGCGTCTATAATTATCAGTGCAATTTTTTTAATTACTTCATTCCGGGGATTTATATCTTACTTTCCGCACATCTCGTTTGGCTTTTAATCGTATTTAAATTAAACCAATTTCCCAGCTGTGGGACTAAATAAACTGATTAGTCTTTTACAATAATGACATATGCTCACCACAGTATGTGCCATATTATGCCCCATTCTTACAGGTACTGATATCAATGGGATTTTTTGAGGTATGTCAGAACTGACTATTGCACATGTCAA
Organism: Candidatus Nanoarchaeia archaeon; assembly: GCA_035530415.1. Lineage (GTDB taxonomy): Archaea > Halobacteriota > Methanosarcinia > Methanosarcinales > Methanocomedenaceae > Kmv04. The sequence goes on from DATKUV010000168.1 coordinate 13,256, forward strand.
GAACTTCCATTTTCCCCAGTCCATCCGTGAATCCAAAACCCCTGTGGGTCGCCATAGAAATCTTCGTAGGTATAATCAAAAGCCAATACGACATCTTTCTCATTTAGTCCAAATCGCGTTCCTAATATTTCTACCGTTTTCATATATTTCCAGTAAATATTTGATGTCAATGGCGGTCTGGAATTCCCCATTTGTGGCGGTCCAAAATCCCCACTTCACAATTTTTGGTGAAAACACCAAATATTGTTATCAATGTTAGAAATGGAGGAATGGCTAATGGTAAGAGATTTACATACACGAAGAATGAACATCACTCAGATATCCAAAAAAACAGGATATGACAGAAAAACAATACGCAAACAATTGAACAGCTCATCAATACCCGAGCCGCAAAAGCAGCCCAAAAAAGAAAGCAAGCTTGATATACTCAGCACCTGCATAA
>DATKUV010000169.1:0-7513 GCA_035530415.1 Candidatus Nanoarchaeia archaeon
TGAAAAACCTGGTTTCACTTTCATCAGCCGATCGCAGCTGACGCAGCCACCAATAGGCTATTTTGTTGCCGCATTCTTCGCAATAGGCATTTGTGGTAGGAAGACCTGCTGCTTCATCACCTTCAAGTACAGTGACTTCCCGTTCGTTGAATTCTTGTTTAGCAAGTATATTACTGCCTGCTTTCTTCTTTTCAAATGCACATTTCCTGCATTTCATTACATTGCCCGAAGGCATCATCATACTTTTACATTGAGGACAAAATTCCATCTTTTATGACTTCCCGTAACAATATTATCTAGATCTCAAGAGTTAATTCAATAATTTTATTCTTCATGAAATATCTGGCCTTCAAAAGCATATACTTCAGTATCAGACTCAAGCCACGCATCAGGATAAAGTCCTGCTTTCAGACAGGTTTGATCAAGAAATCTTCCTGCATCAAACCCATGTTCAACAGCTACCTGAGGCAGCAAAAGTCCTGCATAAGGGCCTTTCTGGACTATTAAGCCGTGTCTCCCCACAACAATCTCGCCCGGGAGTTTTTCAGGTTCTACTTCCAGGAGGTAGGGGGTCGTAAGTACAGTGACCTCAATTGAGATATCTTTAAGTTCTTTAATAGTCACAGGATTGAACCTGGGATCATCAGTGGCTGCATTAATTGCAGAAATTATGATCGCCTCCCCCAGGGGCATGACCGGATAGGGTCTTCCAATGCAACCCCGCAATTCTTTTTGTGACCCGATCCTGTTATTCAGAGTTACAAATACACCTCTGTTCTCATCAAAGATGGGAGATAGACCTTCAGGTTCTATCACCTTTTTACGATTCAAATATTCAGTAATAGCTTTGCGTGCTAATTCCAGGGCAATACGACCTTCATCAAAAGTTAGCAGCTCAGACATGCCAATCTCAATTAAGCGAACATGCCGTGCGGCTCATCGTCATGTTCTTCAACAATGATCTTATTATAGGCATCCATAAAATCGCTCATTTTAATTGTCCTGTCCCGCCTGCGAATCACAAACATTCCAGCTTCAGTCACAATGGCTTTGATATCTGCCCCACTTAACCCGTCTGTCATATTGACCAGCTTATTCAGATCCACATCAGAATCCAATGACATATTCCTGGTATGGATCTTGAAAATCTCAAGACGGCCCTTTTCATCTGGCATGGGGATCTCAATTATCCGATCAAATCTTCCAGGTCTTAACAGAGCAGGGTCAAGCAGGTCTATCCGGTTAGTAGCTGCTATGATCTTAACATCCCCGCGATCTTCGAACCCGTCAAGTTCGGCTAATAACTGAACCATTGTCCTGTTAACTTCAGCAGAACCGGTTGTCCCGTCATGGGTCCGCCGACCGCCTACTGAGTCGATCTCATCAATGAAAACAATACTTGGTGCTTTCTCTCTTGCCATCTGGAAAACATCTCGTACCAGGCGTGCACCTTCTCCTACATATTTCTGGACAAGTTCTGACCCTGACATACGAATAAATGTAGCCTTTGCCCTGCTGGCAACCGCTTTAGCAATGAGTGTTTTTCCAGTACCGGGGGGACCGTAGAGCAGAATGCCTTTCGGTGGTTCCACACCCACCTCTTTGAATAGTTGTGGATCGGTAAGTGGAAGTTCAATTGCCTCCACAACATCCTGGATCTCTTTATTAAGACCGCCTATGGAATTATAATCAGTATTCGGGGATTCGATAAGCTCCATTACCCTTGCCCTGACATCAGCAGATCTGGATAAGACTTTCACCATTCCAAAGGCATTATTTACCGCAACCCTCATTCCGGCTTCCAACTCACCCATCATGTTAATTGGGATGTGTGTGATAACCTCCTGATTACTGCCATGCTGGCGCAGCAAGGCCAGATTGTCTACAATTTCCATTACCGAGGCAATAAAAAGCGGAGGTTCTTTCAACTGTTGATTCTGCTCTTTGAGTTTCTGTATTGTCTGGAGATAATTGCTATTGGCTACTGCGGCATCAAGCAGTCTTTTCTGGATTTGATCATTTTGTTCTTCCAGTTGTGTTAGTTTTTCTTTTAATGAGTGAACATCATCTTCTGTTAATTTCTGAGAATTTGAAAAGTTCGTTTCAGAAGAATGCTGGGTTATTGTATTTTCCATATAATCTAAATTATAATATAATCCGATATAAACATTGGGAATATAACGATAGGTAAATATATGTACAATCATGATTATTAATTATACAAAATTACTAAATTTTATATTTATTAAGATATTAAAAATAAATGGATGAATAATAATGGAAGGCAATGTATTCAACTCAAAAGCTCAGATCGATAGAGCTCAAACCGGGGTAGAAGGTTTTGACGAGCTGTGTGGAGGCGGCCTTAGACGTGATTTCAGTTATTTGCTATCGGGTACTTCTGGCGCAGGGAAAACAATACTGGCTCTTCAATTTTTATATAATGGGATTACCAAATATGGCGAAAATGGTATATTTGTAGCAACTGAAGAACGACCTGAACACATCAGGGCCAATGGATTAAAGTTCGGTTGGGATCTAAAAGCCCTTGAAGATGAAGGAAAATTGGCAATAGTTGATGCTGCATCTACAAAGATAGGCATCCCTTCCCAGGAGAAATATGTTGATGTAAGACCCTTTGACATGCGGTCCATGATGGATCTGATCATTATGATCCAGGAAGAGATCGGTGCAAAAAGGGCTGTAGTGGATTCCTCAACATCAATTGGATTTTATCTCCAGGATCCGGCCAAGATCCGTGTTGAACTCTTGAAACTGGCCACAACCTTAGAGATACTTGGATTAACCTCCCTGATGACCTGTGAGATCGTTGATGATGATCATCCCAACCGTTTTGGTGTCGAGAATTTCGTGACAGAAGGTACAATTGCTCTGTATTATAAGAGGGTAAAGAATGTCAGGGTTCGAAGTATGGAAATCTATAAGATGCGTGGTTCGGACCACAGCAAAAAGATCCATCCATATGAAATAACCAGTGAAGGCGTAATAGTACATCCACACGAAGAAGTGTACGAAGAAATTTAGAAATAAAAATATTGCATTATAATTGATGTAATTATTTAACCTTTGATAGCTAAAGTAGGTGTCTTTTTATTTTGCATTAAATGAAGTTACACATCTATTTGGTGTTTTTTATACTAATTTGCAATTTTTTGCCAAGTGCTCCGAGCAGTTGTTGGCCAATATCTGAATCCTTAATAATCCTGATATCCCCTTTTCGCCCCACAGTTGCAGTGAAAAGATACTCCCCATCCACCATCACATCTACATCTGCAAAAGTAAGATCTTGAGCATTTAGTATAACATGTTTCTTGGCCAGGAAAACATCTGAAATTACAATCTCATTTTCAATCTCATTTACAATTTCATTTTCAATCTCGTTTTTATAAGGAGTTGATTTATTTCCCCTGGGTCTTACATCGATATGTATCCCCAATATCGCTTCCATTTTTTCAATATTCTTCCCATTCTTTCCGATAATGGAGGAAATCTCAGCTTCATTTACAAAAACAACAGCCTTGTTATCTCCCAATATCTCAACACTCACCGGTCCATGGGTCTTGCGCCTGAACTCATCGCGGATGCTTTTGGCAGCCAGGTTCATAGCAGGTGAAGTGCCTTTTAAGGTTTTAGTCGTCGGCATGACCACGACCTGTTCACCATATGTATATATCTCGAATTCTGCTGTACCGGTCTCAAAGTCCGTGACCGTGATCACTGGTCTGGCCAGGTCTGATTCAGTCATGCCGTGCGGGACTTTTACTGTGAACTTGACATCCTGTACATTAGCAACTTCTCCTTTATCAATAAAAATTACAGTATCCACCACCTGGGGTATCATACCCAGCTCAACCCTTCCGATCAAACGCTGTATTGCATCAACTGGTCTGTTGGCATGGACTACACCCACCATACCCACCCCTGCAAGCCTCATATCTCCGAAAACCTGGAAGTCCCTGGTCTTGCGTACCTCATCGTAGATAGTATAATCTGGTCTGACTAATAACAGCACATCTGCCGTTTTTTCCATGCTGCCTTCGAGCGGGGAATACTGGGTGATACCATCATTCACTACCAGATCCCTGGGTGATTCCATTGTCTTGACAATCTTATTGCAGCTCTGCAAAAACTCTGCTACACCGGCTGCAAATGTAGATTTGCCAGCACCCGGCGGTCCTGCGATCAAAACACCGCGTTGTTCACCTGACAGTCTGTTCTTAAGTTCTTCAGATAATCTGTAATCATCTAAGGAAACAAAAGCTACGGGCCTTACAGCCGTGATCTCGATACCATCTGAAAAGGGGGGTGTGGCAATAGCAATTCTCATATTCCCTATCTGCAGCACCGTAGCCCCATGAAGTTCCATCTCAACAAAGCTCTCTGGATCATGTTTTGCCTTTTCGACAAGTTCACGGTATATTGACCTTAGTTCATTTTCAGTGGAAGGTACATCCCTGATCGGAACAAGTTTAATGTCCTTGATAGAACCTTTCTTGGCAAGGGGTTTTACACCCAATTTAAGATGTACTGACATGGTATCAGGAGTAAAGAACTCCTCCAAGGCAGTTGGGCCGAATTCTGCTTTTTGTGGAGATAGATAGATCACTTCCAGCCCTTTTGCCTTTGCAACCATGGACTGCACTTTGTCGCCCGTTATGAAGACTGCACCGCTGTCAAGTGCGATCTGCCTTATCATGGCATCGATCTCTCCCCCCCCTGCCATTTTCATCTGTTCAAGGCCAGGCCTGTCACCTGTAAATGCCAGTTCGATCAGGCCATCATCTGCCATTTCCTTGAGCCTGGATAACTCTTCAAGTCCTTTATACCCAGAATCCTGACCTCGATTTGCCTGGGATTCCAATTCTGCAACCGCTGCTTCCGGCACGATCACTGTAGCCCCCGTGTATTCCCCCTGATCGATCAGGGAAGTGATCCGTCCGTCAATGATCACACTTGTGTCAGGTACTATTTTCATATCCTCTTCCCAGTTGAGATTAATATACATCCTCTGGATTGAATACCTTCTCTCCAACTATGTTTCCATCAATGGTGCGGTAAAAACATGACCGATAGCCTGTATGACAGGCTCCGCCGCCAAGTTGTTCAACCTTCATGAGCACAGCATCGGCATCGCAGTCAATATACATCTCGTGTACGATCTGTATATGGCCTGATGTTTCACCTTTTAGCCACTGTTTATTGCGGCTGCGGCTGTAATAGTGAGCTTTTTTTGTCTCAGCGGTATTTTCAAGTGCTTCCAGATTCATGAAAGCCAGCATCAAGATCTCATTTGTCTGGTAATCCTGGGCTATAGCTGTAATAAGTCCTTTGTCATCAAATTTAAGTTGCGTTAATATCTCGTCTGCTATCTCCATCAAATTCAAAGATGTGCTGTAACAATAAAATCATTTGGTAAAATTAACACTGGTTATATCAAATATAAGGAAGCAAAAGGATTGAAAATGAATCTTAGAGAGCAGATGCAGGGCATAATCCCTGATTCATTATTACCATTGGTTCCTAACAGGTTTGATATTATCGGGGATCTGGTTGTTATTTCGATCCCGCCTGAACTTGATGACTATAAAACTGTAATAGCTAAAAACATTGTCTTACAACATGGAAACATCAAGAATGTTCTAAATAAAGTAGCTATGCTGGATGGAGATAATCGGGTTGGCAGATTTGATATTATATTAGGGGATTCAACACATACGGTGCATAGAGAATATGGTTATAGATACAGATTAGATGTAAGAAAAGTATTTTTCACTCCCCGTCTTTCATTTGAAAGACGCAGAGTGGCATCATTGGTCAGATCTTCTGAGCATGTGCTAATACCCTTTTGCGGAGTTGGACCTTTTGCAGTACCTGCTGCAGCCAAGGGCGCAAAAGTTGTGGCTATTGAGAAAAATGTTGCTGCATGCAAGTGGTTGGCAGAGAATACCAAATTGAACAAGGTTGAAGAGAATATTTCCATTATTCTGGGTGATGCTCTTAAGATCACTAATTTGATTGAAAGCAGTTTTGATCGTGCGATAGTGCCGACTCCCTATGGGCTGCATGATGTGCTTGATAAAATTTCAGTGCCAGTAAAAGAAGGTGGCATCATCCATTTTTATACTTTTCAAAAACTACACAAGGTTAAGGATCTATTAGAAGAATATCAAAACAGTGGATTTGATGTTGTTTTTTATCGAAAATGCGGTAATGTAGCCCCAAAAGTTAGCCGATGGGTTTTTGACCTAAAAAAACAATAAAAAGATTTAGTAAAGTTCTTATTATTTGTGTAAGTTCTTGCTAAACATGCAAATTACGTGCGACCATTATGTAGTTTATCAGAGGTAAATTATGAAACCTACAGGATTTGGATCTATTCGCAATTATCTTGGTTCAAAAAAAGAAAAAGGAAGGCGCAAGATCGCCTTATTGGTAGACGGCCCCAATATGCTCAGGAAAGAGTTTCATGTGAACCTTGAAGAGATCAGGGATGTGCTCAAGGATTATGGGTCTATTAAAATAGGCCGTGTGTTCTTAAACCAGTATGCTTCAGAAAAATTGGTAGAGGCTGTCGAGACCCAGGGTTTTGAACCCATTATATGTACCAGCGATGTTGATGTGAGATTGGCAGTTGAAGGTGTGGAGTTGATCTTTAATCCTGTGATAGATACAATTGCACTGGTAACCAGGGATGCTGATTTCAAACCTCTGCTTGCCAAGGCAAACGAGCATGGAAAGGAGACAATTCTTTTTGGTGCCGAACCTGGATTATCTATAGCATTGAAGAATTCTGCTGATTATGTGATTGTTCTTAAGGAAGGCGTGATGGAACACGAATTTAGCAGTAAAGAGTCTGAAGAAGTGCCTTCAAGTTATTCTTTTGAAAAGGCTAAACATGTGGAAAATTAATTCTGCCAGCTTCTTTTATATTTTTTCACTACTTGCACAGTGATTTTCGAGAAATATGCCACCCTGGTTGATACAATGTCGGCTGTGACGACCCAGATACCGGGTCTGACCGGCGAATAGAAAAAGGGCGTGAAGTGGAATATGGGCTTACCGTCATAGAAGACGTTGGGGGGGTTGATTATGCCGACGGCGTATATGACAGCATAAAAGGTTTGTGCCTTACGGCACTCACTCAAATTTTTGCTTCGCAAAAACTTCTTTTATGCTGGAAAAGTTATCTGACATTCGGTCTGGAAATAATGGATACAATCAAGTTGATGCAATCAAGAAGGGATTGAAATGAGAAATCATAAAATAAATGAAGAGCTTTTGAATGGAAAATGCAATCTTTGCGGCGGCATCTATAGTAAGGCGGTAATGAGAAAACACTTGGAGTCGTGCGCGGGGACAAAGAAATCATCGGGCGGCGACAGCGCACGGAAAAGAAATACATTCCATATCGTAGTAGAAGGAGCTCATCGTCCTGAGTACTGGATGCATCTCGAGGCTAACGCGGATGCAACACTTGAAGATGTCGACTCTT
>DATKUV010000170.1:0-5043 GCA_035530415.1 Candidatus Nanoarchaeia archaeon
ATCTTAAGCCTTGAGAGCCAGCCCATATGTTCCACGTCCTTGGTAGTGATCATGATGTTACATCCAGTTCTATCTTATTTTCCTCTGCCACCGAATAAAGATATTTTCTTATATAGCCTTTGTCTTGTTTCCTGAAACCAGTTGTTCTGGCAAGTTTTCCCAGTGCTCCCCAGACACCGCTCCCATATTGAAGGGCTTTCTTGTTCCTCCATGCGATTTCACCCGGAATTAGTGTTTCAGCCGCTTTTCGCAGAATATATTTACCAACCAATTCTCCATTTACTTCCCTGACTTTTAGTTCAGGTGGAATAGACAGCCCAAATTCAATTACTTCAGATTCCAGGTAAGGTGCAGCCAGTTCCACGCCTGCCGCACTGGCAATTGTATTATCCCGCTTAATGTCCCGCTCAGGAAGCCTTTCTACATCAGCAGTTATGGCATCCTGCAAAGCATCCATACCGCTTATGGCAATTTCCCTGTATCTGTTATATCCTCCAAAAAGTTCATCCGCACCCTGCCCGGCCAATAACAGATCAATGTTATTCTTCTTTGCCTCAGCACAGGCAATATACAAAGGTATCCCAAGAGAAATTGTCATCGGGTCAATAGTTCTCAATATTTCAATTATTCGAGGGATGATCGATTCCATTTCAGCAAGATCAATAATTTTGATGTGGAGGTTATTCTTGAGGCCCAATAACCCTGCTGCAGTATCAGCCCATTCAACATCATTAGACCCTTTAAAACCCACAGTAATTAACTCTACATCCGGTAAATATTTACTGGATAATACAGCTACAAGTGAACTGTCCACTCCGCCTGAAAATAATATCCCGCAATTGGGTCTAAGATGTTTTTTCGTGTTTAACGATAATGTCTTGATAAGTTTATCAGATAACATTGTTTCGGCTTGAAACGAATGATGATTTGCATCCATTGAGGCTTTTTATGTCCTGTTTAATAAAATATGTTTGCTCTTTTTCCCATTTAAAGCGTTAGTTATATATCGTCAAAAATCATGTTTATTATATATCTTTCAATATAAGTTATCAAATTAATGAGGAGTTTGTTTGATATTACCGCCGAGATGCCCTCGAATTAATACAGGTTGTTGTGCTTTAGATACTCGAATAGGAGAAGAGCTTCAAGAGAGGTATCATGATAAATGTGAACGGATGGAAGAGTACATCTATTGTGAATATTACAGTGGTGGCATGGTCACTAGATCAGTCAATTTTCAGGTAATGCAAATTATACAATCAACACGAAGACGTTAATATGGATAATATTTTTTAAAAAAAGATCGTTATATACAAAACATTTTGGAGCTGTGCTATATGTATTTTTGCGTGGACTGCAAGCATTTTTCAAATAAGGTAAAGGGAAAGAACAACGCAATGTATGATGGTTTTTGCACGATGATCAAAAAAAATATTTTTGAAACAGACCGCAACTGCAAAGAATTCATTGAAGAAATGTTCTAAACTTCATAGTTTTTTATAATACTGTCAACCAGTTGAGATCCTGCTTTATTTTTAAAAAGGGGTGGCTCCCAATTCTGGATTATCCTTGACTTCTGCACTATTGTCTCTTTACCAGTTAATGGATTGACAATTGTTTTATCAGTTTTTTCTTTATTTACCAGCATCCCACGACGCTGCCAGGCAGGTGTTTGAGCAAGATTAATTCCATGGTCCCATGCAAGTTCATGCAGCTGGTCGGATTTTAAGCCTTTTAATTTTTCAGCTGCCTCTTTTGCAGTCATTCCGTCACTCTTTAAGAGATAATATCCATATGAACTCATAAGATTACGCCAACATTCTTCCTGCCTCCATTTCAGGTATTCAATAATATCTGCAGTATCAATAATAACAACTCTTGAATCAAAGGAGAGAGGTTCCAGGCTCTCTAATGCCAAAACCAATGCTGAAGAAAAATAACTGGGAATGACAGAATCGATCTTTTCAAGCCTGCCATTGAACGGCAGGTTCTTTGTAAACAATAGATTTATCTCATCAGAAAATATGTAAGCCAGAGACGGATTGATCCCACTCTTTTGGAAAAAGGTTTCTGTGGAATCCGCCATTCCTTTTGCAAAACGGATGTCATAAGGCTTACTGAATTGTAATTGACGAAGAGCTTTGCCAAAACCCCTGCCATCAATTCTTACAATTGCAGTATTGGTAATTTCTATTTGTGCGAATATTTCTCGCTTTTTCAGATCAGTGTTATGAAGCATTAATCAGATTCTTTTTCTTCTTCATCTGATTTTTTTATTAATTTAGTAGAGATCTGTCTTGTAAGAATAATATCTCCAACTGCAATTACCCAACGAAATGGAAGTATAATGCCATTGCTGGAAACATCGAATAGTTCTTTGTTTACATTTCCCACAGCCAATCCCGAAATCTTGGATTCGTTTGGTTCAAGAACTACATCATTGACTTTGCCAATATAAACGCCCTTGTCAGTATAGACGTTTAATCCGAATAAAGTTGATACTTCTGCACGCATAATTATCCCTCGTGGCTATTTGTTGAACTTAAGTAAATATATAGTTTTTTAATTATGTAAAGTATAAGTAAAGTTCGCACATAATATATGCCGATACATTAAATGACGTAACCTGATTCTTAAAGTTTCGGTTTTAATACCGGTGAAATAAATGAATTCAGAAGAACTAGAAAATAATTATACTATTAATTACTCATTCAGAGTATCCAATTCTGAAGAAGGGAAGAGACAAATCTCTGACAATCCTGCTGAAAATATAATTTTAGTGGGCACGGCTCATGTTTCTGAAAAAAGTGTGACTGAAGTTAAAGAGACAATTGAACGTGAGCGCCCTGATGCGGTAGCCGTTGAACTGTGTCCTGCCAGGTACCAGGCATTAACCCAGGAGGTTGAGACAAAAAATATCTCGGCCAGGGACATTCTGGGAGGCAGTAAACCATATTATTTCTTAGTACACTGGCTGCTGGCATTTGTACAAAAAAAGATCGGAAAAGATCTTGGTGTTGATCCAGGGGCTGAAATGCTGGAGGCTATCAATAAGGCTGAATCCATAGGTGCCAGGATAGTACTTATTGATAGGGATATACAGATCACACTGCAGCGTTTCTGGCAGAATATGTCCCTGTGGGAGAAATTGAAAATGATGGGTGCACTTGTTGGAGCATCTTTTGGTCTCAAAGGTGAGAAGATCGATATCGAATCTGTTACAGACAAGGATGTGGTCACACAATTGATGGAAGAGTTGCGACGCTTTGCACCATCTGTAGCACGTGTATTCGTGGATGAAAGAGATGCATACATGGCCAGAAACCTGCTGGAAGCAGGTAAATCCAGCCGGATTGTAGCAGTAGTAGGAGCAGGACACAGGGAGGGCATTACAAAATATCTGGAACACCCGGAAACCCTGCCCCCGCCTGAAGGACTGGTAAGTGTAAAACAAAAACGATTCAGTGTATTCAAGATAATCGGGCTGGCTTTCGTTGGTCTGGCAATTGCTATGTTTATATTAATTATTATGGAAATCATTAATGGTGACCTGGAATTAAACATGCTGCTTATCGCAATGGGATATTGGTTTTTCATTAACGGGATTTTAAGTGCTGCTGGTGCTGCATTGGCAAAAGGACATCCAAAATCTATTATGACAGCATTTCTAGTTGCCTGGCTCACATCATTGAACCCGATGATGGCAGCCGGTTGGTTTGCCGGGCTTATGGAAGCAAAGCAACGGCCTCCATCCACTGATGACTTTAAGAAAATTATTGAAGCTGAGACTTTTGGTCAGATGTATGATAATAGATTATTCCGTATTCTTCTGGTCGCTGCTCTGGCAAATCTGGGAAGTATGATTGGAACATTTTTGGGAATCTATGTGATACTTGGTATTACCGGTATAGATCCTACAATCTATCTGCGAGATATATTTAGTAATATTTTATGATTGACTAAAAAAGAAATTCTATAAACCAGTCCCCACAATAGCAAAAGGAGCAGATATTTTAGTTACATATGATTCATAAAATATATGATTTGAATCCTAGCTTATTCTTTTTGTGTATTTGTATAGCTGCCCAACTCTAATCAGTATTCCTTCTTCTTAAATATTGACTTATTTTCATCACTTCATACTGTTTTATCTATTCTGACTGAAAGTTTAATGTATATTAATATATATTCCATTATTAATGAAGCGCATCGAAATAAACACTGGCACTCTTCTCCTAACAGATGGGGTGGTAGGTTTCTTTCAGAAAACCGTCACCAAATTTGGCACTGGAGCAAAGATTGATTGTCCAAAGGAATATCTTAACAAAAAAGTTTATGTGGTAGTGTGTGAAGACTGAATTCTGCTGATTACATCAAGGAACTCGAAGAAACTACCATAAAAATAATCGCTGAAAGAGATCGGGCTTTCGAAGAGATTCGTGAACATAAACAAGAAAACGACGCACTCAGAAAGAAGTTATTTTTTTACGAAAACCCACATACTCCGCCCTCTGTCACGACATTGAAAAAGACATCTACTGAATCAAACATCGATTCCAATCCCAAAAAACGAGGTGCACCAAAAGGTCACCGAGGCGCAACACGTCCAACGCCAGTACCTGATGAAACAAAGGATGTAATCGCCAAGAATTGTGAAAAGTGTGGCAGTCCTGATCTAAAAGTGTTAGATAATGTTGAGAAAACTGCAGCAATTCCCGCTTAGATTGTAAACGCATGCAGCTAAATGGTTACCACGGGTTACTTTTTTATACTTTCGCAAACATTGTGTATAATATTGAGTTGTAAAGCTAATAATTATAAATAATTATTAACAATATTTGAATTTTACGGATGGAGTTTTGTATGAAAAAAAAATAAAAGTTCGAAATGATTTGAACGCTTATACACTATTCAGTCAAGTTCGTTCAGGGTTTGAGAAAATACCAGACCATCGATCAAAAAATACCACGATATCCCTACACGATGCACTTATGTCGGGTTTTGCCATGTTTTCGCTCAAAGATTCTTCTTTGCTCGCTTTTG
>DATKUV010000171.1:0-5794 GCA_035530415.1 Candidatus Nanoarchaeia archaeon
TTTTATTGTTTTTTCGACTTGTCCAAGATTGTTGTATGTATTTTTGAGGTTTTTGAGGTAGATTTTTTCTTTTCACCTATCCCTGGTTTCTCGTACTATCCCTAACACCTTTTTATAATATTCGATTACTTTTTTATATGAACCAATTTGAAAATACAAAATCCCAAGCGAATTCAGCAAATACCCGCTTATTTCGTCTTTTTTGGAAAGCTCTGAGAGCAGTTTTTCTTTTAACTCTATGCTACGTTTTATCTCATCAAGCGACTTATATTCAGTTTCCAATGCAAATTCAATGAGAGCAGGTCTGCGTTCTTCAGTCAATGGTACTTCAACAAATTCTACAACTCTATTCCTAAAGGCAAAGAAATCTGGCGCCTCATTGCCGATGCGGGTAAGTTCTTTGTCTGTTACCCAGAATACTGTTTTCACTCTATGTTCAATAATTTCTTCTCTTTTGAAATTCAAATATTTAAGGGATTCAGGAAATCCTTTTTCCATGTTATGTACAAAAAAAACAGTATTATCGGAATTTATTAAAGAAAAAAAAGACGGTAAGTCCTTATGTTCTCCAGCGTCAACACTAATTGATCCAAGTCCCTGTTCTTTCAGTAGTTTCTTAATCTCTTTCTCAACATCAACACGCACATATTCACTTAGATATAGTGCAAAAAGAATGGATGCTTTATTATATTTGTGTGCGCGGATTAAATAATTGGCAAGTCTTGAAACGCGCGCCTCAAGAGGATCTTTTATTTCAGTCATTCTCAACAAGTTCTACAAGTGTAGGATGAATATCGCACCAGGTTTCATCATTCATATATTCCAGAACAATCAGGTTGTGCAGTAAATCCTCGATTTTTTCTATCCCATGTATTTCATTGTCTTGGCATATTTCTTTAAGAGTTGTATAGTCTTGTGTTTTCAAAATCCGCTTGAAATCACTTCTAATCTCTCGTTCTGCTTTCTTGACATCTTCTTTTATTATTTTATCCCTGTCATTTTCTATTGCACTATCGGCTGAAATCTGTATGATGCGTTCGGTTTCCCTGAACACACCTGCGCCCATTGTAATTGCCAGATCAAGTGCGTCGGGTTGTATTAGGTCAGCTTTCATTCTGTGAAAAATGAACTGTTCCATCAGCCCATAACCTTCCTCATCCTTACTGTTCCTGTCATTCTTGAAATGGAGTTTTACATTTGGTAAGAAATATTTCGATTCCTTGATTGCCGTTAACTCCTTGGTATAAAATATGGAAATAGGTACAGTGTAGACAATATAACATATCGGTTGAGTAATGGCAGTCTGGTTATTGTAAAATATTTCCTTAGCCTGTTCCAATCGTGGTTTATCCAGATCATCAATAAGGACCAGTACTTTCTTTTTTTCATTGCTCTCAATATTTGCAATAATAAGATTTATTTTGTCTATCAGTTCAGAAAGTTTAGGTTCAATTGTTTTTCTGATAATATCTCTTGATGTGTCCTCGGCTTTTATTTTTGCAAGGACTGAGAGGAAAAATGTTTTTAGTCCGCCTTCAACAGAAGTTTCAATGGAAATCTGTTTCTCAGTGGTTTTTTCTATAACTCCTTTCCATGCTTCAAGTTGTTCAATAAGTCCGGGTTCAAGCTTTTTACCAGCTTCAATATACTGCAAGTATAATTCGGCACCTATCGAAAAAAGCACATCAACATAATTCAGGTTATTAACATCACAAACGTCTTTAACAGAATATTTTACAATGAAAAAATTATTGCGTATGTCATCATCATCAGCAAGTATATTTAGTTCAGTGGACTTGCCACAACAACGATGGCCTGAAAAAAAGTATTTGGGTGCTAATCTATGACGGCGAAGGAGTGCCCTTTTTAATTTACCCAACGGCCTACCTTTTCTTTCCACATGGAATGGGCTATTAGCAGGAAGAGGATAAAAAGGATCAAAATTACTCCATGCAAGATCGAGATCTTCAGCAATAATGAATTCTTCTGGCATTTTGATTCTCCTGAAAGGATAATAAATATTTATACTCTAAATATCACTTATGACTTAATCTTAATGTTATTAAACACTTATATCAGGTTCGTTTTTTATACATGTGAATCAGATTTTTATCCAATAATCCTTTTAAAGATAAAACAGCTAATCTGAAAATACCAAGTCAATCATTCAGGCGGATGTCTGATCATTGAGAATGCCAGATATCCTATCACAATAATGGCAAGGCCGATAAATCCCCATACAACTGTCTTGTTCTCAAGCAAGCGGCTCTCCTCCTCATCACATACATCCCCGATACCGTCCCTGTCAACATCATGCTGGTCCTTATTGGCATGGTTCGGACAGTTATCGCACTCATCACCCAGGCCGTCCCTGTCCCAATCCATCTGCTCAGGGTTGGGTGCCTTTGGACAATTATCAACAGGATCAAAGACCCTGTCATTATCAGCATCTTCGCATACATCACCTATTCCGTCCTGATCCGTATCCTGCTGGTCAATGTTTTTCGTAATGGGACAGTTATCACATACATCACCCACACCATCGTTATCAGTATCTGTCTGGTTTGCATTGGGTTGCGGACAGTTATCTGCATAATTGGGAGTCCCGTCAAAGTCATCGTCCTCACACACATCCCCAATGTAATTCCGGTTCGTATCCTCCTGACCTGGATTGTAGCCTTCAACGCAGTTGTCCTGCGGGTTCAACACCCCATCATTGTCTGCATCGTCGCAAACATATCCTATCCCGTCAAGATCCTCAAGCTGGTTCGGATTGTATGCGTTCGGGCAGTTGTCACACAGATCTCCGAACCCATCGTTATCCCTGTCACCCTGATCCTTGTTTTTTGATAGAAGGCAGTTATCACACACATCGCCTACGCCGTCATTATCAGAATCAGCCTGGTCCGGATTCTTGATAAACGGGCAATTGTCAGCAGTACCGATCCCATCCTTATCAGGGTCGTCATCGAAAGCAGGATTGATGCGTTCACCAAGAGCATATGCCAGTGGTGTTGTGGCAGAAATGTACAGTTCACTCAGGTCATACACGGGAGCTGATGCCAGGGAATTTCCGTAATAGAGCTCATATGTCCTACCGGTTTGTGCATAGAACAAAAGATAACCCGTACTTTCACCATACAGTTCCAGCTCGTTGAGTATCAGGTTACCTGTGTGCCAGAAGGTGAACCTGATATACCTGAAGGAAGCAGGAGCATAATTTATTGTTTTAACCTGGCCTGTACCTGCTTTTGATTTACTCTTCAGGAGCACCCAGGACTCCTTATCGTTGCTCCCTTCCACCTGTATGTAGGAAAAGGTCTTATCAGGGTCCTTTGCTGTGAATACCGCTTTGCTTGTAAGCTTTGGTGAACCCACATCAACCAGTAGCCAGGCAGTATGGATATCCACAGTTGCATCGACCTGGAAATAAGCATTCTCCTGCATCGACGCGTCACCATCGAACAGGTTTGCAGGGTCATATGAGATCGACCTGAACTCAGGCCTGACCGATGAAGCTTCGATTGATATCACACTCTGTTGTTGTTCAGCAGCCGATTCCAGATATAGCTTATAGGGAACCTCTACTCCGTTTTCCACGACACGCAGGTCTGCTCCATCAAATCTTGCATTGTTCAATATCGGATTGGAAAGCATCAGCTTAACCGGTTGATCACCTTCAGGCACTGCTATATCCTGAACATACTGCCAGGAAGGACCATACGAAAGGACCGGTAAGCACAATGATAAAAGCAGTATCACCGTTAGCAGCCATTTTCTCACTTTAATAACTCCTCTATCCGCTCTTTGTTCTTCACATAAGCGAACGATGCCCCCAATGCGATGAGACCCACTATGATCGTAACGATAGTTCTGTAAATGGTCTCAATAAAACTGAGATCAACGATAAGGATCTTCATCACCGTGATGCCAAAAAGCAATACACCAAGATATCTCAGAGAGCTTGACCTGTTCACAAAGCCAACCACGATAAGGACGACAGCTTCCACTGCCCAGACAACTGAGAGGAAGACAATCCGGACGTCGCCTGAAAAAGCAGCTAACAAACCTTCGCTATCCAGTATCTCAACAGCGAGTGAGATCGTCAGGAGAAACGTGCCAGCAATATTGAACAGTATGGGTAGGTTCTTTTCATCATCCCTGAGTTTTGCTTTGGAAATAAGGTACTGTACTCCGTATAATGCAAGGATCACAACTACCATGCTGGTAGCCCTCTCCCAGAAGGGTAAGCCGTGGACATCAAAGAGCAGGGATCTTATTGCAGCCAGGCCAAGGACGATATAACCCAGGCGTCGGATCTGCCAGTTTTCAATCCTGACACCTGCCTGGACAAGGAGTATTCCTTCTATTGCCCAGGCAAATGCCACCCATGAACCCTCTAGCTGGATGGGTATCGCGATCGTGAGAAATGTGATACATAGGACAAAAAATATTCTAAACATATTTTTTCGTTTTCTTTGACCAGAATAATATGCCATCCCAAGATACATTGCCGACATCAATATGACAAATACGCCTCTTGCAGAATGCCAGTATTCCCAGACTATCGAAAGGCCGAACACGAATGCTGCAAAGGCGTTGATTAGCATAATAACGACATTCTGGATATAGTCCTCTTCATCCTTGAGAAGGATACTCAGTACGGTAAAGAGGGTAAAGAAACAGATGAGATACCCGATTGCATAGTAGACGATGGGTGAGATTATGGCATCTGGAGAAAAGATTATCCTCGAGTTAAAAAAGAATATGGTGTACAGCAGGTATGATACTATCACTGGATAGATGCCTATACCCCAGTTCCGCTTCCAGAGGATCACTGTCAGGCCGACTGAGAGGAGGAGGGTCGATATCATCATCTGGTGCGCTTCCCCTGTTAATAACGCGGCCAGATAACCCAGGAAGAATGCAAAACCTGTGAGGATCAATGAATTTTCTCTAAGCGCCAGGAAAACTGCACAAGCCATTACAAAAAAAAGCAGGACAGTATTCATACCAAGGCTCATGTCCAGAGCTTCTCGAAATTCTTTGAAGTGGTATGTTGAATATATCGTGAAATATAGAAGCGCAATCCCGCCGCCGGTAATGAGTTGTGAGAACCTGAGATATTCCTTCCTCCTGAAGACTTCTCCAGCAATCAGGACTGCCAGTGAGAACATGATCCCCAGGACAACACGTTCCAGGATCCCTATCCATCCCTGTTCAACAGCGTACCGGTAAAGGTAGAAAAGACCGAGCAAGATGAATATGAAACCTATACTACCAAATATCTTAAATCCCAGGTTCTCGGCCGGCCGAGAGGTCTCCTTGGAAACTTCCTTCACTGCCTTTAAGAAGGTATGTTCAGATGTTTCTGTATATACTTCCTTTTGTTCATCTACTTGTTCTTTTCCTTCCAGAACTGCAATGCGTCTCTCCAATTCGGTAATCCTGTTGATAATGATTTGGATTTGTTTTTCATTAGGCAGCAAAGAAAAACCTCAAAAATATTTACTATTACTATAATGTTTATTAATTATAAACATTTCTATCAAGTCTGGAACTGTACAATTTGCAGTGGTTTGGAATAGAAATCATTTTATATCAGTAATACCTATGTTAAATTAAGTAACACTTAATGTTACTAAAAATAAACAATTCAATACTAAATAGGAGTGAAACGATATGACAACCGAAATGGAACTACCAGCTTCAATAAAAGAATGGGAACAAACAAATCCCCAGGCATTCAAAATATATAAGAAAAATTTCATTGCAAATCTAGAAAATCAGGAAG
>DATKUV010000172.1:0-5991 GCA_035530415.1 Candidatus Nanoarchaeia archaeon
CTGGATTACTTGTGATTTGAATTGTAAAAACATGGTTCATCATATCTTTTTTTAATAGGGATTGTAGATAGATGACTATCTACATAATTGTTTCTTTGTACATCCCCATAAAAAGTAATAACTCCAAATTGACGCGGAGCCTTCATAATGGCGCAGTTTTAAAATGCCTTTTTGTCATTGTCTGGCCTTGTCCCTTCTCTTTCGTCGAGAAACTTTTCCCTTTTAACTGTTGAGGTCGTTTTAAGTATGCGCTGACACCCCATCCCAACCGGCAAGCCTGGCCATCATCCACCAAAAGGCCTGTCCTTTTAACTTGCAGTTATAGGGATGAGAGTGGGCACAGCTGGATGTTAAGTCGGTGCAATCTTCCGGATGTTCATTACACCAGGTAGTACACCAACTGCAACTGTCAGTAATATCCGGATAGTAAACACCTTCGGGATCCCAGCTCTCTATGTCAGCAAAGTCAAAAAGGATTTTGTTATTAGCAATACAGTACTCCCTGACCATTTGATTATTACGCTCAAGAATTGCGCCGCCGCCGTCAGTATGGCCGGTCATATATATAAACCTCATATCGGGATGTTTAGATTCCAGGTAATCTAAATTATCAAGATAGCGCTGAACTGTCTCTATTGAATTAGATGACTGCTGGCTGCACCATGACCACATAGAATAATTAAACAGATTTGTATTGAGTACTGCCTCCGTTCTATCCAAGGCGCTTTGGCCATCCCAGTAATCATCAGGAGAAATATAAGTTTCAGGGGGATTACCGTCATAAATACGCAGGGCAAGAGGCTCTTCTTGGGCAGGAAGCTCTACTGTAGAAGAACTGGTTCTTATAGCTACACTGTATATTGGATAATTTACCTCCAAAGCCAGAATCCCGGAATTTATTTGTGAGCCATGTGAGGTATGGCCATAATGAATGGTTAGCTCTTTTGCCTTTTCAAGCCAATATTCCGGAATCTTTGAAATATCCCTATGCCTATGGTCAATAATTATTGCTTCATCTGAAGATGACGGGCCTGCATTAGCTATGTTAATTATTTTAGAATCTGTAGCAATATCTTCTTTAAGGTATGTGCTATTGCCGGTAGCTGAATCAATTGAAGTTTCAGAATTCATTTTATAATCACTAGTACAACCATAAATAGAAACTGCACTTATAATCAAAATGCAAATTATCAACAATTTTTTCATTTGAATATTTTAGAGATTCTTTTTAACTTGAATTTGTCAGGTTAACATTCATTACATAAGTATCATTTGCCGAATTTATCTAACTATTAATATATTTATCTAGTCCCCAATTAATACTCCCAATTTTGAGTGGATGATGCATGAATTCATTTGATTTATGAGGAAGGTGTTTGAATTATATATTCCCAGGCATCTTCAACAGTTAATACCTCCACAACCTCCAAACTCGGTACTCTTACTTTCTGATCAACAGGAACGATGAAAACAATTGCACCCTCGTCTCTGGCAGCAATTGCTTTTTCTTTTACAAATCCAACTTCGCCTATGATATGACGTTTTTCAATAGTACCGGTGATCAGCACATCGCGAGTTATATTATACTCCTCCATTGCAGCAATGACAGCTATTGTTATTGCGGCTCCGCCACTTTTGCCCGCTATTTCTGTGTTCCTTGATCCGGTTGGGGCTTCAATGGAGATCAAAATATCTTTTTCATTAATATCTGTATTTGTAATTTCACTGGCAGCCTGAATAGATGACTGGACAGATGATTGTAACCGTTCATCAAATAGAACATTGGTCACATCCAGAAAGAGATTACCATTACCGTTTTTTATTATTACCTCCAGGGGAATTGTCACACCATCCCCTTTCGAGTTTATGCCAACCACGGCATAGTTACTTTTTGAGATTTCCTTTAATTTTAACAGTTCCTGCTCAAATAAATCTTTCTGGATTTTTTCCTTTCGCAAGTTTTCTTCAGTAGTATTTAGCATATATTCAAGATTTGAAATATTCAATTGCTGCTCACTTGACTGATTGGTCAAATCTTCAATAACTTTATTCTGCTGGTCGAATTTTTGGTCGATAATAATTGAACTTACAATCAATATTATTATTAATACAAAAATATAAACTAATTTTCTTCTATTCACAATCAACCTCTTACATATTACCTTATTATTCCTTGGATTAAGGATTGCATTAATCCCTGGTAAGATTTTCAAATCCTGGGATAAGATGCCATATCAATCACAATTTTTCCAGAATCCTCGGCCATACCGACAGCCCGATGATCAGTGCCAACAGGAAAACGAACACAGTTCCTATATTAGTATCAGTGGTAGTGTATGCTTCCGAAACAGCGCTTCTGCCTGTTGACAGTACATAGAACAGGGCTCCGACTACCAGTGCTGATATGGAGCTAAATACAAAAGTATGCATGAATTTCAGAGCCAATACTAGACCTCCTGACGTTTAAGTTTGAAACGCTTTAACAGCAGTGCATTGGTGGTCACTGACACCGAACTCATTGCCATGAACAATGCTGCCATTGCCGGAGCTACCAGGTATGGACCAAATACACCCAGTGCAATGGGTATGCCTGCAGCGTTGTATGCAAAGGCCCAGAACAGGCCCTGCTTGATCTTGCTCATGGTCTTTTTGCTCAGTTCAATACTTGATACCACATCCCGCAGGTCGTCCTTGATAAGCACGATCTGGCCCGACTCCATGGCAACATCGGTACCGCTGCCAAGAGCTATACCGATATCTGCCTGTGTCAGGGCGGGTGCATCATTGATACCGTCACCCACCATAGCCACCTTCCGGCCTTCAGCCTGGAGTTTCTTTACCTCATTGGCTTTATCCTGGGGCAGCACTTCGGCCAGTACACGCTCAATTCCCACCTGTCTGGCAATTGCATTGGCTGTACGCTGGTTATCACCCGTTATCATAACGGTTGTGAGACCCATTTTCTGCAAATACCTGACCGCATCTGCTGAATGCTCTTTCAGGGTATCTGCCACTGCAATAATGCCAATGATCTCATTATCCCGTGCAATGAGCATGGCGGTCTTGCCGTCGTTCTCCAGGGATTCCATAGTCTTGTTCAAAGGTGTTGGGTCCATTCCCTTATCAGACATGAGTTTTCGGGTACCCAGCAGTATCCGGCGGCCGTTATAGGTGACTTCCACACCGTGGCCTGCAATTGCATTAAAATCCTGGCCGTTGGGGATATCAAGTCCCCTCTGGGTGGCACCGTTCACGATGGCTTCACCCAGTGGGTGTTCCGAACCCTTCTCTGTAATGGCAGCCAATTGGAGCACAATGTTTTCATTTATTCCTTCTGCCGTGACCACAACATCGGTCAGCACAGGTTCGCCTTTGGTCAGAGTACCGGTCTTATCAAATACAATGGTATCCAGTTTCTGTGCGGTCTCCAATGCTTCGCCGCCCTTTATGAGTATGCCGTTCTCGGCCCCTTTACCTGTACCCATCATAACAGCAATGGGTGTGGCCAGACCCACAGCGCAGAGGCAGGCAATTACAAGGACAGTGATCGATATTAAGAGAGCAGCCAGGAAAGGACTGGTAATCCCATATTCAGTTGCAATATTGAACTGGTTAAATCCAATGAAGTACCAGTAGAAGAATGCAATTAAGGCAATGCTCATGACAGTAACTATGAAATGACCAGCCACAATGTCTGCAATCCTCTGGATCGGTGCTTTGCTGGTCTGGGCATCTTCCACCAGTTTGATGATCTGGGCCAGGGCAGTATCGGCACCTACCTTTGTAGCCCGGTATTTGAATGTCCCGGTCTTGTTCATGGTAGCACCAATGACCTCGCTGCCTGCATTCTTCTCCACAGGGATACTCTCACCTGTCAGCATGCTCTCATCAATGGCAGAGCGGCCTTCAGTTACAATACCGTCTACTGGCAGTTTTTCACCCGGTCTGACCACAACGATATCCCCTGGTTTCACATCTTCTATGGGGATCTCTTTCTCAACATTGTTCACCAGGACCCGGGCCGTCCTGGCCTGCAGACCCATGAGCTTCTTGATGGCCTCCGAGGTCTTGCCCCTTGATTTTGCTTCCAGGTACCGGCCAAGGACTATGAATGCTATCAGCATCACTGCAGTCCCGAAGTACTTGTGCTCAAAAGCCGCACCCAGGTCAAGGAATATACTGGCCGTACTGATCAGATATGCAGACCCGGTTCCTGCTGAAATAAGCAGGTTCATGTCGGTGGCACCATGTCGTAATCCTTTGTATGCACCTGTGAAGAACTGTTTTCCAGGAATGAGCATTACAAGTGTGGCAAATATTAATTGGAAATATTCGTTGCCCAAAAAGGTCATGATATTGGGAATGGCAGCCACCAACTGGGGGATGTTTTGTCCCATCTCTCCAATTGAAACAGGAACTGCCAGTATGAGGGCAATTATCAGATTGCGCTTCTGGGACTGTATCTCCTTTTCACGGGCTTTGTGTTCCTGGTCAACATCAGACCCCTGCATTTCCTCTGCACCGTACCCAATATCTTTAACAGCTTTTACAAGCTCCTTAATTGTGATTTTAGCAGAATCGTATTCAATATGCCCTTTTTCTGTGGGGAGATTCACTGATACCTTATAGACGCCATCCAGTTTCCGAAGTCCTTTTTCAATATTTTGTGCACAGGAAGCGCAGGTCATACCGGTAAGGCGCAGGGTCACACTATCCTTTACCACCCCGTATCCCAAATCAGTTATAGTAGTATTGAACTGCCCAGGATTGACAAGAGCCGGATCGTATTCTACCATGGCTTTCTCTGTGGTCAGGTTGACCACAGCTTTATGGATGCCTGGTAGTTTGTTAAGCCCCTTTTCAATATTCTGGGCACAGGATGCACAGGTCATACCGGTAACGCTAATATTGGCTTTCTTTATTTCAACTGATGAGGACAGTGGTACTTCTTCAGATGTCTTTGTCTCCTGTTCATCAACTTCAGTCAACAGCTTCTTACCTTCCGGAGTGGGGACGGGACACGCTTCAATTTCATCCTCTACCTGATAATCAGCATCCCTGACTACCTGTTTGATCTGTTGCAGATCTACCCTGGAAGAATCATAGGATACGGTGGCTTGACCTGCTTCCAGGTCCACACTGGCAGATGTGACACCGTCAAGTGAAGTTATAGCATCATGAACACGTTTCTGGCAGTGTTCACAGGTCATACCTTTTATCTTGATTATCATGTCTTTTATTGGTATAGTTTCGGAATTTGAAAAAGGGGGTTAAACCCTGTACCCACTTTCAGTATTAACTCCTTTCAAATCTTCAATATCAATCTTGCTCGAGTCGTAATTAACCTTTGCCTGTCCAGGATTAAGGGATACTTCCACATCAGTAACCCCCTCCAAACTGGTCAGGGCTTTGGTTACTGCCATCTGGCAATGTCCGCACATCATTCTTCAATACTAATCGTTGTTTCTGTCATTTCATCACTCGTTATGTATATTTATTCAATCTTTTTGAATAGAGTATAATCGATTTTTGGATTAATATAAATTATGGTTTACAAAACAAATAATAACTTCCAGGAATTTTATATTTATAAGCCTGTTTGAATCAAACGGCTCTATCCCAACATTTATCATTTCTTGATTTCAATATAAATAGGATGTCTGCCACAGGCAAGGTGAAAAAAAGTCTTAACATCGAGAACATGGTGGCTTCTACATCTGTGGGGGAGAGTATCGACCTAACTCATGTTGCTGCATTATTCGAAAGTTCAGAGTATGATCCCGAGCATTTTGCTGGTGTAATTGTCAGGTTGAAAAAACCCAATAGCACAGTTATGGTATTTAGATCGGGAAAATTGGTCTCAACAGGTGCCAAAGGATTCGAAGATGTGGAAGATGGTATCGGCAGAGTGGTTGATATGCTGAGCCAGGCCGGTATCATTTCTGAAGTATTTCCATACATTAAGTACCAGAATATAGTGTTCTCTGCAAA
>DATKUV010000173.1:0-6800 GCA_035530415.1 Candidatus Nanoarchaeia archaeon
AGACATATGAGATCTTAAGAAGTGGTATAATTGGAAAAATGAGTTTAAAAAGTACAGGTGAAGAATCTTTGAATTTGATACAGCTCCAATCACAACAGAAAATGGTTCTGGAGTTGTTTCAGTGTGAAGGTATGGTGGGGAAAAATTATTTGAATTTAATTGGAGTAAGTTACTAAAGTGAAGTTGTTACGACCAAAAATTAGCAAAAATCTGGAAAGCACTGAGGTGCTTGCTAATGGTTTCAATTTTGGGGTGGGAAACTTGGGCTTTAACTCAACAAATTCGAATAAATTGCCCCAATGATTCTTAAATCCCTCTTTTTTCGTTTTGTCATAAAATTAAGTAATCTTCTTTAGGGAATGTTTCATACCCTTCGCAATAATCCTATCCTGGGTTCGTAGCATTTACCTTCTGACATCAGTGCTTTCACAGCCCCATCAATCTGATCTTCATTAAGACCGCTATTTATTGATTTTTCGATCAATTCAGCTACATGCACACCTTTTCCTGAATCAAGTTCACCTAACAGGTCATAAATTATCTCATCAGCATCAGGTTCAAAAAAAACTTCTGGCTCTTCAGACACTCCTGGTTCTTCTATAGAATAACCAGCAGGATCTTCCCTTACTCCTGAAATAGCTTCAGCATCCACTGGCATAACCGGTACAGCCAGTTCAACTTTTTCTGGTATAATAATATCATTTTTCTTTATGGGTTGAATATCATCATCTGGCAGCAGAGTCTTCAATGCATCAATTATCACAGTTGACAGGGTATCAAGATAGCTGTCCAGATTTGAATAATGTTCGATTGCCATGCTGATGCCGCTGGCAAGCTCGGGATTGGTACCAGATTGGACAATACTTGCTATAAGTTCATCACCCTGTAGACCAGATTCCTGTGCAGCTCTTAACAGCCGGATGCGCTCAAATGTCAGTCGCGCAGTATCCACGATCCACCTGTCCCTTAAACTGGCATCTGCAGTATTCAATTCTTCAGGCCGCACTGATGTAAATGTGCTTCCTTCTTCTGGCTCATATATCCTGGCCTTCCCCACTAAAGCTACAAATGATGGAATCTCCAGCCCTGCTAAAAACATGGCTGCTTCTGGCTGGTACTGGCCTGCATAAACAGTAAAGGCTCCTGTAGGGTCTGAGAATCTTCCTCTCCACATATCCTCCCCGACTCCGATATTGTCGATCTCTGTCAGGACACCTACAAAGTACAACCTGTTGATCTTGGCTCCGGTAGGTGTTACCAGATAATTTGGGGCCCGCTCATCGCCCTCATGGAAAAAATGATTTGAATGATTGAATTCATGGGCAAATACCCTCCATGCCAGCTCCCTTTCGATCATTCCCCCTCCTCCGATAATGTCATTTCATCAATAATTGACTCAGCAGCTGCAGCAACATCGATCTCGATTAATTTTACATCAGTGGCCACCAGTATGATCCCGTATTCTCCTTTGGTCATATTCCCCCGTAAACGCATTATCCGGCCCAGGAGTTTCCTGCGGATCTCATCTTCCACTGCTGACAAGTTCTGGGCTGCCGTAGCAATTTCGTTACATTTTTCGATAGAGTAACCTGTGACCTTTCTAGTCAGGTCAGCATCCAGTACTATGGTCAATGCACCTGTACCATCGTCCAGTATGGACTTGATACGCATATCATTTATACCCGCAACAGTACCATGGACCCGACAGATGTTCTTCTGTATCACCCTGCTGCATTCCGGACAGCGTGTAATAAGACCAGTGCCCGGTCTTATCGAGATCACACTGCCTTCAATTACCACATCAAATGCTCCACCACGTTTGGTGATCTGATCCAACCTTGTGGGTGTTGGTTCAATGATGCCTGCAATCTCATCCTCGGTAATCGTTTTGTCTGCAATTTGTATGGTGGTAAATTCACCCATATTGATACTTGGGATGCCGCGCCATGATTTTATATAAGCGTTCTCTACTTTTACAGTATTTCCAACTGCAATTTCGGGTTTTGTTATCCATGAAGAAAAAGGCAGTTTTGCAGAACTATCAATTGCTACTCCGGTAATAATGGTCTTGAGGCCGCTATTTGTACTGATCTCCTGTTGCCTGGATTCGATTATTCTGAAAATCGTATATATACCGGCCGTGCCGTCTTTAAGTTCAGCAAGAAGAATTGGGTCATTCTTGACCATAAGAGGTTCCAGAACACCTGGATCCAATTTTTCTATTTTTGATCTTGGGCCGAAATTAATCTCGGGCATTCCCTGCCAGCTACGTGTGTATGCATTACTTACTTTGACAATATCGCCGATCTCAAGTCCAAAATCATCCCATGCTGTGAAACTTCTGGCACCAGTCTGGTCTGCCATAGTACCCATAAATATGGTCCTTTCCTGCCCCTTAATGCCCACGACTTTTAGATTGACATCCAGGATTCTGGCAATAATCTCTATGTTCCGCTCCCCACCATTTAATTCGGCCAGGTTTTTCATTTCAGGGATATCGGCAGCTCCGTATTTTTTCAACAAACTCCGTTTTGCTTCGCTTAACGGAACCTTGAATTCAAGAAGCTTTTTCAATTCTTTTTCTATAGTAGCTTGATCTACCTGTATATCTGTTGTGTCCAGCGCCCTTATTATTTCGTCCACATGGGGCGCAATTTCATTATTCATAGGCTGCCTCCTTAATACTAGACAGTCCCTACAATTAAGGAATACAAAGGATAAAAAAACATCGATATAGATTAGTTGTATTAACCTAATTAAAAGTGAAATGTATCCAAATAGGGCAAAAAGGGTTGAAGCTTTTTCAAAACGTAGCCTTGAATGGCTCGAGAATGCTCCACTTACCAACATAAAGGAAGCATCCCAGGCTGCAAGAGCACTGTGTATGTGGGGAGATGAGACAAATGGCTCTGTGAAATGGTTACTCCACAACAGAAAAATTGACCACTGGAAAGGGAATAACCAGGTAAGAAATACTGCCAGGGCATGTTCTGCGCTATTTAATTGCGGTTTTTTATGCAGTAATTCTGCAAAATGGCTGGCAAGTATGCAGTTAGATAACGGCTCATGGAATAATGATGTGTATGATACCTGTTACAGCCTTATATCTCTGGGACAGATGGGTAATAAAAACCGGGTAGGGGTCAAATGGTTACTGGATACATTTTCTGAAAACTGGAAACATCCCGGCACTATTGCTCTTATCAATTCTGCAATGATACACCAGTATTCAGAAGGATTAGCTGACACGATAAGTCGCAATTCTTCCTGGTTATTGGCCCAGTGTACTGATGGAAACTGGAAACATCCTGCCACTTCTTGCCTTGTGGTGCAGTCACTAATACTTGACGGGCGCTCTGATCAGGTGGAAGAATCTGTGGATTGGCTGTTGGATGGACTGGAAGAAGAAGAGGATACTGGATGGAAAGTATCGGTTGTCGCCCTTGTTTTAATAACACTTAAGATGTTATGAACCAGGGATTTTGCAGATCATCCAGGTCAGGTCCATTTAAACCCGACACTGTACAATTTTTTTATGCGAGTATATTAATTAATACCTAAAAACATTATGAATTGAATTAAGCAACCGGAGCTATGAGAAAATGAAATATATATGGGTCGTTGATGTGGACGAAGAGAAAGCTAAACAAAAT
This sequence comes from Candidatus Nanoarchaeia archaeon, assembly GCA_035530415.1. Lineage (GTDB taxonomy): Archaea > Halobacteriota > Methanosarcinia > Methanosarcinales > Methanocomedenaceae > Kmv04. Next base: position 3,654 of record DATKUV010000173.1, read on the forward strand.
GAAATCACTCCCGAAGATGTCACCAAGGCAATTGAATTATTAGGTGATGGCTGTTTTGAAGTCCTTGAGATAATATTCCAAGAGGATGATGTAGAATAAATGGTGTCAATAGCAATTATAGGACAGGAAGGGTCTGGGAGGAGTTCTCTTTCCGCCAAACTTGGTAAAAAGGGTAATGTATCAGATATTACCATGTATGATTTTGCAAAGGGCGGGCAGATCCTTACTATTATAGACTCATCAGGTTATCCTGCATCTCCCAAACCTCTGATGACCGCATTAGGTATGTCTGATATCGTACTCCTCTGTGTCCCTCCCTCTGGAATGAATGCTGTTACTGGTGAATGTGTGATAGCTGTTAATCTATTAGGATTGACCAGGGGAATTATTGTCCAGACCATGTCAGATAGGTCAAATCCTTATGAACTTGAGGAAAATGCTAAAAAGATCAGGTTGTTGCTTAAGGGTACCACTTCCCAGAACTGGGATATTATTCCTTTATCCACTACCACCTTTGAAGGGATCGAACAGTTAAAAGAAGCCATTAATCTTTTTGATACGGAAGTAGCGACTGAAAACCTGACAAAGAACGATCTTCCGGCCAGGACGGTAGTCGATCATTCATTCAATGTCAAGGGCATAGGTTCTGTAATACTGGGTCGGGTTATCCAGGGAACTATACATAAACAGGATAAGGTTATGGTTCACCCTGTTGGCCAGGAGATCGAGATACGAAACATCCAGATGCATGATGAAGATAAAACACAGGCAGGTACTGGCTCTCGTGTAGGACTGGCATTGAAGGGCATTCAGGCAAAGGATGTGGACCGTGGACACATTATCTCAAATATTGAGATGTCCTCCAGTGATATTGAACTTGAGTGCAGTGTTTCAAAATTCAGTCCAGGGCTAAGTGTAGGCAGCACATTGCACCTGTATGTAACTCTTCAGTCCACGCCAATAAAAATATCAAAGATCACCGGAGATGGAAATGATATAACAAAAGCGCCTGCTGGCAGTGTATGCAGGGTTTTAATTAATACCGGTGAAGTAATATCTTATGATAAAAATGATGTCTTTGTATTAGTGGATCTGAACAACCAAAAACAGCGATTCATTGCCCGGGGTCTGCTGGTATGAAGAACAGTAATGGAATGGATGAAATAGCCACGTTATGCGATGATGTGACATTTGCAATATCTGATGCCATAAAAAACCTGGTTGATACTCCGAAGGGAAACAGGGTCGTCGGAATGGGTGCTGATGGCACACCATCCAAACTTATCGATGTTGTCGCAGAAGATGCTGCATTGGAAATTCTGGCATCATCCGGTATTGACATGAAAATAGTCTCAGAAGAGAAAGGACACCTTACATTTGGGGATCACCCTGAGTTCACGGTAGTGCTGGATCCAGTAGATGGCACGTACAATGCCACACATGGTATACCTTTTTTTTCAGTATCCATTGCAGTGGGAAATGATGATCTTTCAGATATCAGATATGGTAAAGTGTTCAATCTTGCCACTGGAATGGATTTCACGGCTGCAAAGGGAGGCGGTGCTTTCTGTAATGATGAAGAGATCCAGGTATCACCATTGAACAAACTAAGTGAGTTCACTGTTGTAGCTTATGGATACCTTGATGGTGAAGATACATTAAAACGACTGGGACGAAATGTACGCCGTGTAAGGTCCTTTGGTAGTGCAGCCCTGGAATTATGTTATGTAGCATCGGCCAGGGTAGATGCATTTGTCGATCTGAGAAGCAGGATGAGGGTCACTGATCTGGCAGCAGGAATCCTTATCATAAAGGAAGCGGGAGGTGTTGTGACTGATGGACACGACCAACCTTTATCAGGAGAATTGAATGTTACCAGTCGGGTCAATATAGTGGCATCCAATGGGAATGCACATACTAATCTTGAAAAAACAATAGTGTTATAATCTTAGGGATTATACCTGTTTTTAATACATTATGCCAGAGGTATTTGATTGATCAGAAAAGTAGGAGTGGTCTCCCGCTGTGATAAGAAAGGTGCTGTTGAAATAGCCAAAAACGTAATCGACCATCTTACTGGCAAGGTTGATGTATATATTGACCCTGGTACTGCAAGTGAACTTAATATCGAAGGGACTCCGGTAGGCCAGATGCGCCAGTTGGGGGTTGAAGTATTAATTACTATAGGTGGGGATGGGACAGTCCTTCGGACGATACAGCACATGGATGATCCTCTGCCAATTCTGCCTATTAATATGGGGACAGTAGGTTTTCTGGTTGATGTGGAAGCAGAAGATGCACTTCCTACAATAGATTCCATACTTTCTGGTTTTGAGGTGGATGAGCGCTCCAGGTTTGAAGTCTGGATAAATGATATTAAACTCCCATCTGCCACCAATGAAGTAGTGATCATAACATCCCATCCTGCTAAGATTCTGGCTTTTAAGATCTGGGTTGATGAATTTGAACTTGAAGAACTGAGGGCAGACGGATTGATCATTGCCACCCCCACAGGTTCCACAGCATATGCCATGAGTGCCGGGGGACCTATTGTGGACCCGAGGGTAGATACTGCTGTTGTAGTCCCCCTGGCACCTTTTAAACTTGCATCAAGACCCTGGGTCGTTCCTGCTAATAGTACAATTAAAGTTGAACTGCTTCTATCAGGCAAGGAAGCCGAAGTTGTGGTAGATGGACAGTATTCCCAGAACATTACTTCAGATCATACAATCCGGATCGAAAAAGCAGCTATTCCTGCACGGTTTGTACGAATAAAACATGGTGGTTTCTACGATAAAGTAAAAAGTAAATTACATTGACCAAACATTTAGGTTTAAGTTATGTTACAACGTAAAAAAGTCAGGTAATCTTAATGATAATCGTAATTTCAATTGGAGGGTCGGTACTTATCAGCGATCTTGACCCGGAAAGGATCTATAAATATGCTGAAAATGTAAAACAACTGACAATAGAACATACTGTTTACGTAGTAGTGGGCGGGGGCCGGATCGCGAGGGATTATATATCTGCGGCCAGGGCGCTTGGTGCAAATGAAGTGGAATGCGATGTTATAGGCATCGATATGACCCGCATCAATGCAAGGCTCTTGATCGCCGCTTTAGGAAAAAGCGCATATCCTGAACCTCC
>DATKUV010000174.1:0-14287 GCA_035530415.1 Candidatus Nanoarchaeia archaeon
GTTTGATCTGTTCCAGAACTTCACTAATATCCCGGACAATGCCATATTTCCTATTGAAAAATGCCAGAATATTTGAAATATCTCTCATAAGCAATTCATCTGCGTTCTCCTGCTCCACATTCACATACTGAGGCCAGTCGATAATAGTGACTTTATCATCACTGACAAAGATATTATACTCACTGAGATCCGCATGAACAAATTTCTTTGAATAGGTTGCTGCAATTTGTTCGATGATCCTGTCCAGGTACCATTCAGGTTCAATCACTTTTGTTTTGGATAATTCGCCCCCTTCTGCAATACCCATAACAATAACATTTCGATTGTGATCAATAGGTTCAGGAACATTAACATCAGGATAAATCGTCTTAAGTGCTTCAAATTCCCTTTTGGCAGCCAATCGTGCGGCATATATCCAGGAGAAGTGGAAAATATCATTAAGATGTTCCCGATTACGCTTTACTTGTTTGAAACTTGTACGTCCTTCCCTATGAAACTTGATAATAACAGGTTGCTGGCCTATACCACCCACAAGATCACGTAAACCCTCATAGACTACCGATTCCTTGCCAACACCCCGTTCATCCCCAATGGCTGATAATGACCCCCGTTTGACCAGTGCATTTAACGCCAGCAGATCATATCCTTCAAAATATATCTGGTATCCTTCATATGGTTGGGTTTGCTGTTTCAGCAGTCCTTTGATCCCCAATCCTTTCAATATATAATTAAGCTCACTCTCTGTGATCTTGGTATATTTTGATATTTCAGATAATGGCACCCATTCATAGTGTTTCATGCCAACTTCAATGCCTGTCATTACGCGAAAATCCCTGGGATTAAGGGATTTGAACACTGCTGAAATATCATTTAACATAATCACCTCAATTAGTACGCATTAAATATAACATCTTGCGACTTAATTTAATCCCTGTGAAATGTAGAAAATGCAGCAAGACGGCAGTTACTTTCCAGCCATATAGCGGTGCCCACCTGTGCACCCCTCATTTTATCGAAGATGTGGAACGAAAGGTCAAATATACCATACGACAGCATCGAATGGTGGATAAGGGAGATACCATTGCAGTGGGTTTAAGCGGTGGTAAGGATAGTTCAGTGCTGCTGTATATTTTGCATAAGTTGTTCGGACAGCGGCCTGACATCACTCTTATCGCTATCAGCATTGATGAAGGTATCAAAGGGTACAGGCAAGAAACGTTAGAATTCGCTAAGGATATTTCACAATCGCTTGGGGTGAAGCATATAATTGCCAGTTTTAAATCCGAATACGACAAGAGCCTTGACGAGATCGTAGCTAAAGGAGGTGAGAAAGGTCCATGCAGTTACTGCGGTGCCCTTCGAAAGCATCTTCTGAACAAGACTGCGCGGGAAGCAGGAGCTACAAGGCTGGCTGTGGGACATAACCTGGATGATGAGGCCCAGACAGTTATGATGAATCTACTGCGTGGTGATGTAGAACGGCTGGTCAGGATGTCACCAGGCTGTGTCCAACCTGGCTTGATCCTACGCTCAAAACCCCTGCGCGATATCCCGGAACGCGAGGTGGCGTTGTATGCACTGCTAAACCACATCCCGGTTGATTTTTCAGAATGTCCTTATGCCTACACAGCTATCAGGGGCGAGGTCAGGGACATGCTCAACGATTTTGAGGTTAAACATCCGGGCACTAAATATTCAGTGCTGCGAAGCCTTGATAAACTGGCAGAACCGCTAAGGCATTCATTCCCTCAGATTATCCTTAATCGATGTCTTAAGTGTGGAGAGCCTACGGGCAGCGATATCTGTCAATCCTGTAAACTACTTGGGAGATAATGGAAAAAATAAAATAACATTTATGTTGAATAACAAAGCTTATTCCACCTATGAATATTATGGTGGCCGAGTATGCGGTAGGTGCAGGCGAGGACGGCACGATCCTGCTGGAAGGCAGAGCCATGCTGGACGTGCTGGCCAGAAGCTTTGAGCGGTCCGGGCACGTTGTCACATATCCCACATGCGGCCCTGTATTATCAGTGGGAACTCCTGTCCTGACCACTGATTTTGAAGGGACTGTGGAATCCTTATCCAAACAATGCGATGCCGCTCTTGTAGTAGCGCCCGACGAACTTCTGGGTGACCTGACCGAGCTTATCGAGAAGAACACGGTCAATCTGGGATGCCCGGCCTGGTCGGTCAGGTTGTGTGCAGATAAACTGGCCTGTGCAGAAGCTTTGATAAAGGGTCGGATACGAACACCAAGAACCGCCACCAATGATCAAACAGACATGTTCGAAAAAGGCGAGGTGGTTGTCATCAAACCCAGATGGGGATGCGCTTCAGAAGAAACTAGCTTGTTAGAATACAATAATGAAATACCTGATGGATTTGTGGCAACTGAGTATATTCTGGGCGAGCATTTGAGCGTGAGCCTGGTGCTGGGTGCGAAACCGCTTTTAATTTCCGTGAACAGGCAGAATATCAGGCTGGGCGATAAAATTCAATATAATGGTGGCACGGTAGGTATTGATTCGGGTAGGAATCAAGAACTATTTGAAATGGCATATCAAGCTGCCGAGTTACTGGGCTGTCGGGGTTATGTTGGCGTGGATATTGTACTGGCTGAAAAACCCTGGGTGATCGATGTGAACCCCAGGCCTACCACTTCTATTATCGGCATCACCAGGTTGCTGGATATTGAACTGGGCGAGATAATCCTGGCTGCCAGATTTGGCGGGCTGCCTGAAACAGTGAGGATAAATGGGGAGTTTGCATTTACTAAAGCTGATCTGGCATGAAAATATTGATAATCTATTAGATAAAATAGTAAATGGAGGTTTATTTTATGGAGATTGAAGAACTGGCTAAGAAAATAGATGTTAAATTATTAAAAGCAGAAGCAAAAAAGAGGGATATTCCCACCAGATGCGTAACAAAAATAGCTCTTGTAAAGGCGCTGCCCCTTGAAGTTGTAGAGGAACTTGCAGAACAGTCAGGCAAGTAATATAATATTTCAAGTCAATTTTTGCCGCAATGTTTATATTAGTTAACTCTGTTATCTAGAGTAGGTGAAATAAAAATGAGGGATCGTTTTTGCTGTTACTGGCACTGAATTAAACGTACAACCATTCGAACAAAATATTTATAAGAAGATCGAGGACTTACCGCCATCAGCAAAACTTGTATTTAAAGTGCTGGAATATGGTGGTCTTCTGACCCAGAAAGAGATTGTCAGGGAAAGTTATCTTCCTCAGCGTACAGTCAGATATGCACTGTCCCGTTTGAAGAGTGAAGATTTCCTTGAAGAAAGGTTCTATTTCAAGGACGCCAGACAGAGCCTGTATGGGCTAAAGTCTGCCCATTTTGAAAAAATTCCTGTGGGACAAGAGGTTATGGTAATCTGATCACATATTTTATTTTGGACAACTTTATGTGCTATTACACCCAATTTTAAATATTAACCTTTGGAGGGGCTACCAGGTCCAAACAGATAGCACTAATAACAGATGATTTTAGTATATTTCAGTCCATACTGGAAGTAACTAAATCCCGGGGTATTGATATTCTGGTGCTATCCTTCACAGACCCGATTCCCTTTAATGTGGGCGCAATTATCACATCCATAACTGAAGTCGCAAAACTCAATTTTGACCCAAAAATGATAGTGAATTTTGAAAAGGACCCCAATTCTACAATTAATACAGCATTACGAATTCTAATAGGCAAGACCCGGGTAGGCCAGATCGTAATAGGTATAGATCCTGGAAAAAAACCAGGCATTGCGGTATTGGAAGATGGCCAGGTAGTTGAAGTTCATCACGTAATAGCCCGTGAGGTTACAAATGTTATACTGCATATCCTGAAAGAATATCCTAATGAAAACACTATTATAAAGATAGGCAACGGTGCCAGGCTTGTACGAACACAATTGATCAATTCACTACTTGATCTTAATATTCCAATTGAAGTAGTGGATGAGACCGGCACATCACCTTTGATGGGTCGGGGATTACACTGTTCAGAAGTATCAGATATCATAGCTGCCATTAATATTGCCAAACTTACAGGAACTGTGGTTGGGAAACAGGAAGTCAAACCCTCGATGGGAGAGATTAAACGCATTCAGGAATACACTCGTGAACATTCAAATGGAAAAGCCAGCATACCGAGAGACCTGGCCCGCAAAGTGGCAAAAGGTGAACTTACTATTGAAGAAGCTATTGAGATACATCAAAACCCGCTTCAGGTTTAGGGAACCCGGGCATTGTCGATAGCCGATCTGCATTTACATTTGCAGGGTGAAGTCAGGGATGTAACAGCATCAAGGACCAGTTTTTGAAGTGTTACCAGTTTTGCATCAAGCATTTCCATTACTTCATCAGCAGTCAATTTTGTTCCACTTAACCCGGTTGCTTTGTTGGTAATAATGCATATCGATGCATAGCATAATCCCAGTTCCTTTGCAAGTACAACCTCAGGTAATCCTGTCATACCCACAACATCCCCAAAAGAACTAAGCATTTTTATCTCTGCTGCAGTTTCGAACCTGGGACCTTCAGTGCAAACATACACACCTGAATCCAATTCCAAATGGTTCAGGTATAGTGCTTTTAACAGACTATCTCTGATCTCGCTACAATATGGGTCTGTCATATCCACATGTACGGTCTCATTATCGTAGAAGGTATTAGGTCTTGATTTTGTGAAGTCTACAAAATTATCAGGGATAAAAAAACTACCTGGCAGGTGATCACCCATAGTGCCTACTGAATTAGTTGCTATTACCCGCTGAGCTCCAATTGCTTTTACTGCCCACACATTGGCCCGATAATTAAGCATGTGGGGTGGAAGATGTTCTCCTGCAGCAGATTCGCTATTGGCATGTCTTTGTATCAATCCCAGTTCCAATTTAGTACCGTGATGGCTGATGCTGATCTTTTTCAATTTGACCGTCCCATATGGAGTGTCAACATTAAAATTATTAGAATCCGGATAATGAAATCCAAGACCACCAATTATTACAGCATCGAACTTAGGCAGGTTCGTTTTGAACAATAGAACTCCTCGTTGAGACCCAGATGCCGATAAGCGAAATTATTATTGCTCCTATAACTGACAGTACCAGAAGATTCCTGCCGGTATCGGCTGAAATATAATATTTTTGTATGGAGGGACTTATCGAAAGTATGAATGTACTGGCACCCCAGAACAACAGTCCTATTGAAAACAGGAAAAACAAAAGAGGCCAGTTCTTTCTATGATTTTTCCCTTCCTGACTCAGGTCTATCATTCTACCGATCACCGCTACCCAGCCAGCTGCAACAAACCACCAGATGGAATAGTTCATAAAAACCATTATTAATATAATTACACCTACGAAAACATCAGTGCGAATATAATATTCCCAGAAATTGATGGCACCTAACATCATTCCTACTATAAGCAATACCAGGGTGACCAGGTAAGTAATAAAAGATATCTTACCTTTGACCAGGGATTGTTTCATATTTGCTTTATAATTCCCAAATACATCATCAAGTCCAAAACCCCGGGCCAGCATATACACACCGATCGCACCCAGGACCGAAGCCCACGCATATTTTGGATCTCCTGTAAAAATAAAGAATGAATATATTAAGGCAGCCAGGCCGAGGGGGACAAAAAAAGTGTTAGCGATCTTTGGATCATTGAAAGCTGACTTTAAGATATACCAGGTGCTCTCCAGGTTTGCACTCTGTTTAACAATGACCCTGTGAACTCCATCCACTTTAAGCCTGGATTCAATGATGGGTAGAATTGATTCGTCTTCTGCCCCGTCAGAAACAAAGATGGCGTTTTGAACACTGTAATTTTTCAGTAATTCATCAAGTTGTTCCGAAATATGATTGTCAGAAATCAGACCCACATCACGGTCTCCTGCTATGGAGACAATTTCAACATCAAAACCACTTTTAATCAAATCATCATAAAGTTTGATACCTGCATAGATGGTATTAATATCAGAATCTTCCGGATCAGCCATTCCAAGCTTTGCGACTGCTGCCAGGTTGTTATCTCTACCAATTACCGGACTAACTTCTCCAGCTTTTACACCAATGTCATCGTCGCGATCGATGCAGATAATCAACTTATCCATTATTTTGCCATCCTATTAATGATAGTGTTTTTGTGATCTTATGAGCCGAAACACCAGCCAAGCCATTGAAAGGTAAGAATGTTTCAGCGGTATATCTCTATGTACCGCCAGATGTAAAATATCTTTGGTATAGTCAATATGAATATTTTTTTTAGAATACGGATAAGAAATCGTCTATTTCTGAATTTCCAGGCAGGATTATTAACCAGAGTATTGCTGCCAATATTGATTCCGGCGAAATAGTTTGTAATATCAACTGCACAGGACAAGACATAGCATTATGGAATCAATTAAGATTAGGTGAAAGCCCTGATCTGGAAGAGCCGCAAACCTGGGATGAGTTCATTACTTCTAAGGTTAATGCCGGGATCAATCTTTTTGATGAAATACAATTATCAAAATAAAGGAACGTTGCACAGATTTGAAAAGGTAATTGGAAAAAAGAATCTGTTAGATGTGGATAGGGATAAAGTTGAGCTGTTCATTCTGGAATTATTCAAAGACTGAATGCTATAAAAATTTTTTATGATTTTTTATTTGAGGATCTGGAAGTATAAATTTTGTCAAGGAAATTAAAAAGTTCCCTGATAAAGTAGTTGTGGTATTGTTCTTAAAAACTCTAGTGCGGGGGATGGGATTCGAACCCATGTACTCCTACGAGACGGGGTCCTAAGCCCCGCGCCTTTGACCTGGCTGGGCAACCCCCGCATTATGGTATTTTGTGCTATTTTTTAAAAAAATAGCTCTGACAATAATGTAGCAAAAAAATTAAAAATCGAATGCTACAATGAGGTTTTAGATAGTCCTTTCTAGATTTAAATCTTTGGTGGATTATCTAATAATAAAGATAATTCATTTGGTCAAAATAATCGGAAATACATTTATAACAGATAAAAGATCCCCTTTTTCCACCTTCCCATCCTGTATAGGTAAAAAAATAACACTTGATAGCTTTCGCCTTGTCTCGACCAGCGCTACCCCGGTATGCCGCGCCTTAAGTACAACCCCCAATGCATGATGAATAAAAGCACACGGTAAAGCCACCGAATTTTCAGGAATACTTACCAGTTTTAATGGAATATCAATGACCTCACCTTTCTTGACCTCCATATCTTTATCAGATATAAGCATCTCCCACTTTCCTTCATTAGCGATTGTAAAATTATATGGGATGGCAGTCAAATATTCCCGTTCGATCGAATCCTGGCTTCCTAACACCAATTGAATTGGAATATAATTTTCACATGCCATGATAAAAGATACTTGTCTTTCATAATATAAAAATTCAATCTCAATACTATGAACTGCAATACGTCTAAATATGCGAATATCAATTTCTTTACATTTTTTCGAATAATTACCTCTGTAATTAAGGCAACATCACCAACAAGAATCTTTCATCGATATCTTGGTGAATTGACCACAATAGTTATTATATAATTCGAATATAGAATATGGTTGGAAATTAAAACGAGGTTTTGTTCTGAATAATGAAATTATGGTTAATGGTGGTATGCATCTGCTATGAGTGGATTGTATTCCTGTTATGAAGATTATCCTGAAGCTTCATGGTTGTTAAATTTCCCAATTGCTCATAGAGGTTTTCATTCAGGAGATGGTGAGTGTCCTGAGAATTCTATAAAAGCCTTTGAAAGCTCAGTTCAAAAAAAGTTCAGTATCGAATTGGATATCCATCTTCTTACTGATGGAAAGCTGGCAGTGTTCCATGATAATAATCTAAAACGAATGACTGGAATCGACAAAGAAATTAGTAAATGTGACTCCAGCATGATTCAAAAATTGCGACTTTCAGGATCAGATAATCAAATTCCATTATTAGAAGATGTATTGGACGTTGTTAATGGAAAGGTGCCATTGTTAATTGAGCTTAAAAATATGAGGAAAGTAGGGGAACCGGAAAAGGCCTTATTTGATATAATGAAAAATTATAATGGCAATTATGCTGTCCAATCATTTAATCCATATTCACTCCATTGGTTCAGGGACAATGCTCCAAATGTAGTGAGAGGTCAGCTCATGGGTTATTGCAGGGGAGAAAACCTGGCCTATAATATAAGATTTTTGTTAAAGAATTTTTTATTCAATAAATCGAGCAGGTTTAATTTTATAAATTATGATATTAGATGGCTTCCGAGTTTGGTAATAAAAAGGTTAAAAATGAAAGGCATTCCTGTCATAGGATGGACAGCCAGATCCATACCAGAATATCAAAGGGCAGGAAAATGGTGTGACAACGTGGTATTTGAAGGATTTGATCCTTCATGGCCAGTTGATAAAGAATGTTTAATATTTCAGGAAAAACCTGTTGACCTCAATTCACCTTTCATGATACATGAAGTTCCTCAACCCACCCATTAGTATTGCTTACACCACCTTCATCATCGTAAAATCATGATACCCGCTCTGGACCTTTATGTATCCTCGCAACCTGTTATCAAGTTCCAGGTCCCCTGTATCAACATGAAGGGTAGGGGTAAACTCAAGTTTGTCAGGTGAAGCGATCACTTTTATCTCATCTGCCTGCTTGATGACCGCAGGACTTATCTGCTGGTTGCCCCTGCCCAATATGAATCCCTGACTTCCTATGGGACTTACCATGATCACAACCTTACCAGGGTAATTTTTTATTGCTTTTAACAGATGTTTCTCACAGGCGTCCTTTTGGACCATCTTCCCGTTCACAATAGCATCCACTCCCAATAACGTTCCGTCAATACCGAAACGGTTCTTCACTTCCATGGTGGTGGTCCCGGGCCCGATAATGTACAGCACGTCTTTCCCTTCCACCCTATAGTCGTCGAATATCCGTTCAGCAATATCTAATTTGGCATCCACTGCACCAGAGACTTCCTTCCCGCCCTGGACAGCAGAACTGACCGGTACCAGAGCTTCACCTTTTATTCGTACGTTCAACTCATTATTGCGGTAAGCTTCCTCGTCTATATCAAGCACATCCTTGACAGCGGTCTCAATAAAGGATGATACGATACGTCCGCATTCCCTGGGGGTAATGCAGAATATGGGAGAGAATATTTTCACACCTGCCGGTATACCCAGTATAGGTACCTGTTTACCAATAGCAGAAACAATATCACAGGCAGTACCATCTCCCCCGGAAAAAAGGATGAGATCACAATCAAGCATTTTTCCAACCGCTTTTTTCGTATCCTCGGCCGTGGTCTTTTCAGGGGTCTGGTAGATGACCTGGTACCTGAAGGGTGTGTTTCGCAACACGTCCTCCCCCATTTTTCCAGAACATGTCAGGAACTGGATGTCGTTCTCCATATCATCGATATTTAAAATAGCCTCTTGTGCCCGTTCAAGACTTAACGGCTCGCCTCCCAGTTGTGCGGCACGATCAGCCAGGCCGTCCGTGCCTTTGAGTCCAACCCTGCCCCCCATTCCGGCAACAGGATTAATAATAAACCCGATCTTCATTCAGCGGGGCTCCAGCGTAATATCAGTTTTCGTGCTGCAAACACTTCATCAAGACGACCGACAACAGCGTTATGAGGTGCTGTTCGTACCACTTCAGGGTCCTGTTCTATCTCTTCGTTGATCCTGATCAGGATTTCACAATAACTGTCAATGGATTCTTTTGATTCGGTTTCAGTGGGTTCGATCATCAAAGCCTCTTTCACGATCAGGGGAAAATATATGGTTGGCGGGTGGACCCCGTAATCGATGAGCCGTTTAGCAATATCAAGCGCACTTACACCGAATTTCTTCTGACGCAGTGCACTAAACGCAGCCTCGTGTTTTCTGGGAATGTGGACATTCTTGATTTCATATGTATCGGAAAGTCTGGATACCATATAATTGGAATTCAATACAGCAAATTCAGAGATGCGGCGTAACCCCCCGGAACCCAGTCGCATGATGTATCCAAGGGATTTTACCATAACAGGATAGTTGCCATAAAAATGGTTCATTTTACCCACACTTTTGGGCCGGTCATATTCCAGATAGTATTTCTCTCCATTATATTCCACTGAAGGTACCGGTAAAAATTCAGCAAGATGTTTTTTTACCCCAACTGGGCCGCTTCCCGGACCTCCGCCGCCGTGGGGTGCTGCAAAGGTCTTGTGCAGGTTCAGGTTCATGCAGTCGAATCCCATATCACCCGGCCGCATCTTGCCGATAATCCCGTTCAGGTTGGCACCGTCATAGAACAGTAATCCCCCTGCATCGTGAATTATATCTGCAATTTTCAGGATATTTTTATCAAAAAGACCCAGGGTGTTAGGATTAGTGAGCATCAATGCCGCAGTTTTCTCTGATACTGCTGAATTGAGTATTTCAAGATCAATATACCCCTGTTCATCAGAAGGGATCTCCACCACATCGAAACCTGCCATTGCTGCACTCTTGGGATTAGTGCCGTGGGCCGAATCAGGTACAATGACCTCGTTGCGGGTATCCATTTTGCTGTTAAAATACGCTTTTATGATTGTCATTGCCGTGAACTCACCCTGGGCTCCTGCTGTGGGTTGAAGGGTAAAATCATCCATGCCGCAGATAGTTTTCAGGTAATGTTTCAGCAGGTACATGATGTGCAGGGAACCCTGGATGGTGGAAACATCCTGCAGGGGATGCACCATGTTTGTCTCCTGCGCTGCAAGGTGTTCGGTGAACCTGGGATTATATTTCATTGTGCAGGAACCAAGCGGATACATTCCGGTATCAACACCAAAATTGATTGTTGAAAGTTCAGTATAATGCCGCACAACTTCAGGTTCTGATAATTCAGGTATGTCCAGATCATGTCTGATGAGATGTTCTGGTATGTCCCTGCATGGCTGAAATGTGTTCTTGTCTGTTTTCTCAAAGATCAAATGAACCTCATGAATCTCACGGCCTGCTGTAATATTACCACCTCATATACGGACCCTGCACTGTCGATTAGACTTTTTTTTCAAACAATAGATAAGAACTGTAGTGAAAAATAGTTTTCCTTTTAACAAATAAGAACAGAATTACAGGATATGGGAAACGAAATCAGAACACCCCTCTTCTCGATCCATAAAGGTCTGGGTGCCAAAACAATAGCATTCCATGGATGGGAAATGCCTGTTGAATATTCAGGGATCATTGATGAGCACAAGGCTGTACGCATGTCTGCAGGCCTTTTTGATATATCACACATGAACACGCTGAAGGTCTCGGGAGAACAGGCCCTGAAGTTCCTTCAATCCATTGCTACCAATGATATCGCAACATGTGATGTCAATGGTATGAAATATTCTGTGGTATTACGGGAGGACGGCACCTTTGTGGATGATATTGTCATTATCAGGAAAAGCGATGGTTTCCTGCTGGTCACCAATACTGCCAGAAAGAATGTGCTGATGAACTGGCTGAATATGCATCAGGAGAACGTCACCATTGAAGACGTCACTGACAATACGGCAATCCTTGCCCTCCAGGGTCCGGATGCTACCGCAATCCTTTCCAGGATCGCAGACAAACCCGGTGATATCAGATTTTGGCATGGGGCGGATATACAGATCGCAGGTATTGAAACCTACACCACAAGGTCCGGATATACTGGTGAGGACGGCTTTGAAATATATTGCCGCTCAGAGGATGCTGAACGGTTATGGCAGTCTATTATGGATGCAGGGGACGTGAAACCTGTGGGACTGGGTGCCCGCGATTCACTTCGGCTTGAGATGGGTTATATCCTGTCAGGCATGGATATCACAGATGAAAATAACCCTCTGGAGGCAGGACTTGAATGGGCAATTAAATGGAGAAAAGATTTTATCGGCAAGGAAGCGCTTTCAAAAATAAAGAAGACGGGTGTGATCCGGAACCTGGTGGGACTGAAACTGGATCGCGGCATACCTCGACACGGCTATGATATACTGGATGATAAAGATAATAAGATAGGTGTGGTAACCAGCGGTACCATATCTCCTGTACTCGGTGTTGGCATCGGGTTGGGATATGTGGAACCGGGATATTCACATCCTGATACGAAAATAGGAATCATGATAAGAAACAAGGTCTATAATGGAATGGTTGTAAGAACCCCTTTTATTGGAGGCAGGATATGAACCAGACAGATGTCATGGGTGGACTGTGGTACACCGAGGAACATGAATGGGTGCGGATCGAGGACGATACTGCGGTCATCGGTATTACAGATTATGCCCAAAAGGAAATGAAGGAGATCGTGTTTGTCGAACTCCCCAAGGTTGGAGATAAGCTGGTATTGGGTGAGGATTTTGGCTTCGCTGAATCTGCAAAGGCTGTGAACGGACTGTTCGCACCGTTGAGCAGCGAGGTTATTGAGATAAATACCGAACTTGAAGATAGTCCTGAACTGGTCAACACTGACCCGTACGGTGAGGGATGGATGATCAAGGTCAGGATTAGTTCGCAAGACGAGCTTTCACAATTGCTGGATGCCGACAGCTATTCAGCACTCCTGGAAACACTGGAAGAATAGAGAAATAAAAAAAGGTGATGAATTGCCTTATATCCCGCATACCGAAGCAGAGATACAAGAGATGCTGGACCTGATAGGAGTGGCATCCATAGACGATCTTTTTGCCGATATCCCTAAAGAGGTACTATTTGATGAGAAGCATCCCTTTGAAGGTAAGTCAGAGATGGATGTTATGCGGGAGATGGGGGCTATGCTGGGACAGAACCGGACCGGCCCGCTGTTTTTAGGGGCAGGCTGTTATAACCATTATGTTCCGGCTGCAGTAGCATCAATACTGTCACGGAGCGAGTTCTTTACTTCATATACCCAGTACCAGCCCGAATTAAGCCAGGGATTTTTACGTGCATTGTTCGAGTACCAGACATTCATATGCCAGCTTACCGGTATGGAAGTGTCCAATATATCCATGTATGACTGGGCCAGTGCACTGGGTGAGGCTGCACTGATGTCTGCCCGCATAACAAAGAAGCGGTGCAATATCATTGTCCCGAAGACCACGCATCCGGTACGGGTGCAGGTAATGAAGACATACCTGAAAGGTGCGGGCCTGAACCTTATCGAGACCGGATTTGATGCCGACACCGGTCAGCTGGATATTGAAGACCTGAAGAAGGCGATAAATGATACTACGGCCATGGTCTATATGGAAAGTCCCAATGTCTTTGGGGTGATAGATGAAACGGCACAGACGGTCTCAGAGATCGCTCATGAGGCAGGGAGTATGTTCGTGTTCGGTACCGATATGCTTTCATTGAGCATATTGACCCCTCCGGCCGAATACAATGCCGATATCGTGATCGGGGATGCCCAGTCCATGGGGAATCCCATGAATTTCGGTGGGTCCCAGCTGGGTGTAATGGCCTGCAAAAAGCAGTATGTCCGGGATATGCCGGGGCGGCTGGTGGGCAAGACCCATGATGCTGACAAAAGAGAGGGATTTGTCCTGACGCTTCAGACCAGGGAGCAGCATATACGGAGGCAGAAGGCGACGTCCAATATCTGCACCAACCATGCATTGAATGCCCTGGCAGCAGCGGTCTATATTGCCTTGATGGGAGCGGGCGGTCTTTCAGAACTGGGGTCTTTGCTGATCAAACGACCCAGTGAGGTGGCAGATAGGATCAATGATCTCAGCGGATGGAGTGCCCCGTTGTTCGGTTCGCACCATTTCAGGGAGTTTGTGGCAGTGTCGGATACCGATCCTGAACTGATAAACCAAAAACTGCTGGAAGAGGGGATAACGGGCGGATTTGTGCTCAGGGATTGGTATCCTGAACTGGGGAATGCTGTGCTGTACTGTGTTACCGAATGCTGCAGTGATGAGGATATTGAGCGGTTATTAGAGGTGCTTGGTAGGGATTAACGACCTTATGGTTTCATCCTGGATCGTTGTCTGTTTCAAAATGGATTTTGAAATGTCTTAAGAGATCTTTATACTCTATTCGATAAAATTTATTATCTATACGGCCATTTGATATCGAAAAACCATATGTATTTATTGAAGTGATGGTGTCTTAAGAAAATATGTCAAAGCATGCAAAAGATATGGCAATACGACACCTCAAAAAAGGTGAATCACAGCTCAATAGCGGACTGTACATTGATGCGCTTGAAAGCCTTACAATCGCAGAAAACCATGCTCAAAAGGGATTGGCTCCTGACATCTCATCTATTATCCT